>PQAM01000019.1 GCA_003104975.1 Candidatus Methylomirabilota bacterium | reverse complement strand
CAGGAAACCGGGGGAAGGTCACAACGACATCCTTTGTCCACAAGAATAGTTCCTCGTCAGTGTTAAATCCCTGAGCCTTGAGTAGGTTTTCTAGCTTACTGAGGGGAGGTTTTGGAGATGCTGGACGGCTAGAGTAGTGGGCGACAAATAAGCTTCGAAACTCCCGACTTTTCTTTACGCCGAGTTCAGCCATCAGTTGGCCTCCCCGATTTGGAAGCTGGTTCCCAAGGAGATGCTGAATTTGGTGTTCCCAAAGGTCCTCAAACTTGTAAAGTGCGATCATGATAGCCCCAATTCCCATCCGCACAAAATACTTGGGGTGCTTAGTTTGCAACAGGTTTGGCTGCTTCATCGCAATGCAACCGATCACTCTTCCGGCGTGGATCTCTCCCATTAAGTCGTTCAGAACCCCAAACGCCGACTTAGCGAGTTCGTTATCAGTATGAGTGGCCTTCATCCTCTGTGCCGATCTTTATCATGCTGCCAAAAAGTGAACCCCACTGACAGATGACTTCATGTCAACATGTCAAGAAGATGTTATTGACTCTTGCAGAATAAATGTAACGCTGCCCTTCTTTGAAATCCCTGAGAAATCGAGCCTATGCGCACATAGATGCGTTGCGTTACTTACGCAAGCTTCAATAGGATCCGTCTCGGAACCCTAGGCGGCTTGCTCTTAAACGTTGCCAACCACCGATCGAATTCGTCCTCGCCCTGACGCCACGGGTTTTCGCGGTCGAGTTCCCAACGTATGGGATTGGTGGCAATATAGTCTCGGATGCGGTTCAAGGATTCTTCGCTTCGGATGACGTGTTCGTAATAGTTGCGTTGCCAGAGAGGTTGCCCAGAACGTGATAAAAGACGATTCGAACCGATGGCGGCTATCGATTTGAACGCTCGCAGAACGCTCCCCAACGAGTCGGGTCTGGACCTTCTAGGGGCGCTGCTTGCTGCGTCCCTCGCGGGCAGGGCAAGCCCTGCCCCTACAAGAACAAGAATCCCATGCACGTGATTCGGCATCACCACAAATGCATCCAGTTCTATGGTTGGAAATCGTTCTGAGAGCCCATCCCACACGCTTTGTACGACCCGACCCACATCGTTTAGGCGCATCTTCCCATCAACGACAGTACCAAATATACACTCTCGGTCCTTTGTACACACCGTCACAAAATAGGTGCCTTCCCACGAATAATCAAATCCCTGTAGGCGAAGAGATCGGCGGCGATGAGCAGGTGGGTTACTAGGCATGTCCCTGATGGGCGCAGCAAGCAGCGCCCCTACGGGAGGAGCTTGGTGCTTCGTTCGGCTCGCGGGAGCTGATTTTCAGCATTTTCGGTCAGATGTTGGTGGGGACCGATTCGCCGGCGGCGCCGGTCAGCACCTTCTCGGAGGCGTCGCTGAGGGCCTTCACATGCCGGCGATCCGTCGTGAAGACCCGGTAACGGGCGACCTTGGGCGGGATATCGCGGAACAGCTCCATGAGCGGCCTGGGCGATACGTCACCCGTGGCGGGATTGTACATGAAGATCTGCTTGCTCCCCTCGGCCAGCGGGTTGATGGGACGGGGATCGAGCGCGGCCATGTCGACCTTGAACTCAATCCCGTGCAGACGCCTTGGCAGGCAGCGACGGATCGCCTCTTCCAGATGTTCGGCCGTCTGAAACCGGACCATCCGCTGAGACTCCTCGATGGTGGAGACAACGTCGTAGGCCATCTTCCACTTGACGTTCCGGCCCAGCACCTTGCCCCATTCCGCCCCCAGCGCCCGCTCGTGCGGATCCTTCGAGGCGACCCACTGGCCGACCCGCTCGAACATCGACCAGTCGGTCAACTCCAGATACCGGTCCAGCGCCTTGTACGGATTATACGGAGCGATCCGCGCCATCGTCTCTTTGAAAATTTCCTGAATATGCAGATCGATGGCCCGGGTCGTCCGATGATGGTAGACGTGCAGGTAGAGCGCGAACTTCGCATTCAGGAACCGCATCAGAGCCGACTCCCCCGCCTTGTGCAGGGTCAGTCCCTTCGGCGTAAAAAAGGTGTACAGCAGCAGTCGCTCGATATCCACCATATCCAGTGAAAAGCCGGTCATATAGGCGTCTCGCTGGACGTAATCCAGATTGTCGACCGTGTAGATCCCGGAGAAGAGCGGGCGGAGCGCCGACAGCCACTCCGGGAATCCGGCCGCGAGGCCGGTCCCGGACCGAGTCGACGGACCGGGCTTCTTGATCAAAAACGCAACATATCTGGGGTCCAGCCGCTCATTCGGCCGAAAGAGGCCGTTCGGGCTCCGGCGGATCGCCTGAATGACGCCGCCTAGCCTCTTAATGATGATGGCCATCCCCAGGATCTCGTGGTTCAGTCGCTCGCCGCCGACCTGAAACTGCCGCAGGAAGTGGTCGTCGAAGAAATGCCCGAAGGGACCGTGTCCCACGTCGTGGAGCAATCCAGCCAGTCTCAGCAGCTCTTCAACGAACGGCTCCGACGGCAGCGTCTCCCCGAATGTCTCCTTCAAGCTGGGGTACAGATGTCGCGCAAACGCCCCGGCCATGTGCATGGTTCCCAGGACATGCTGAAACCGACTGTGTTCACCGGAAGGATAGACCCACCAGGTACTCTGCAGTTGGTGAATACGTCGCAACCGTTGGACCCACGGGCTGTCGATAAGCTCCTTTTCGGTCCGTTCCGATCGATGACCCATTGGAACGGTAAAGAGGATGTAGCGATGGATCGGGTCGGCCAGTAACGCCACCCCTTCGTAGGGCGATATCAGTGGCGTACTCACATTTCCGGTCGAGTGTCTCGCGGCAGTACGCGGTGTGGCCATCGATCCCCCTCTAGATCAACGCGGATTCCAGAACGATCCCTCGATCCAACATCGTGGTGGCCCGCGACAGCGTTCGTGTCAACTCGGTCGGCAGTTCCGGGCTCTCTTCGAGTTGCCGACACAGATCGATCAGACGGCGGAATGCCCGGATCAGATCGCCCTCATGCCCGCCAAAACTCTGCTCAACCAGCGCCAGCCAATCGTCCTCGCCCGAGACCCACCGATGGGTTGCCGCCAGATAGGTTGTGTGCATCGAGACCGGCAGGTCAATCTGAAAGGACCGTTGGACCCTGTCCACCTCCAGGCTCAGCTCCTCCAGCGTCTTGATGCGTCGGCGCAGGTGGGCCTGATCGCGGAGGAACAGCCTGGCGGCAGGCAGCTCGGTTGTGCGCGGCTCCTCCACGAGACACGATAGAAGCGCCGCCAGCTCCTCAGGCAAGAGCCCCTTCAGAAGCCCGGAGAAGACCACCCGAGCCACCAGGAGTTCGTTGTCGTGTCGCAGCGACGCGATCAGACGGCCTTCCGCGCCTAACCGCCCATCCTCGAGATAACCGAAGTGCTGAAGGATTCCCACAACCCGCAGAAACTGCTCCCAGTAGGAGTTCTGGAGCTGCTGCTGGGTCTGCTGGTGACGCTCCAGTATCTGGCCCAGTCGCCGGGACTGTTTAAGCTGTCGCTCTCGGTGCGACCGTTCCGCACAGCGGTGACACGGCATCTGAGAAAGTTCCAGGGCCATCGCTTCGAGTCTGGATCGACTCTCCTCGAAGTCGCCCCAGAAAAAGGTCACGGTACCCGCGGATCGCCGACCGCGACCCCGACCGCCGCGACGTCCGCCCCGCCCGGCCGCGATCCGCAGATGCGCGAGTCGCTCCCGCTCTTGGTCGAGTGCGGCGCGTCGCTCCCGATACTCGATCAGCGTGCTGATCGGACAACAGGGTGAGGCCATCCCGTCGGCGTCGGCCAGTTGACGGATCACCTTCTCTTGCTCACTCCGGCTGACCTCGATCTTTCGGCGATTCTGAAACTGGCCGAAGCTCTTCTCGATTGTCTTACGGATCGCCTCGGGTTCGCGTTGCATCCGGATTAATAATGCCGCACTGCTGTAGCCGATCCGAAATCGGCTGTCGATCGGCTCAGGTTGGCCTTGTACCAGACGGACGGCGTCCTCGGCCGCCTCGGCGGAATCAAGCGCCAGAAGGCAGGTCCCCTTCGGATCGATCCCCCGTCGCCCGGCTCGCCCGGCCATCTGGAACAGCTCCCCCACGGTCAGTCCCCGGAACCCGAGATCGGTCCGCTTGCGCAGCCCTCCGATCACGACACTCTTGGCCGGCATGTGAATGCCCAGACTCATCGTTTCGGTCGCGAACACGACCCGCACCAGTCCCCGCTCAAACAGCACCTCAGTCAGCCGCTTCAGTGCCGGGAGCACACCGGCGTGGTGCAGTCCCGCCCCTCGACGGAGTCCGTTCAGAATCAGCCGATTCAGATCGCTCTCGGAACTGATGCTTGGGTAGTCGATGAGGGTCTGCCGGATCGCCACCTCGACCTCCTCGCCCCTGGCGGCATCCAGGAACGGTTCGCCGTGCTCCAGGAGGCGGGTAAGGGCCCGCTCGCATCCCGATCGACTGAAGATGAAATAGATCGCCGGCAGCCAACGGTGCGCCCGCAACACGGAGATGGCGATACTCTCGTCAAGCGCCCGGCGGCGAAAGGGGGGGCGGTGGCGTCCCCCGCGTCGATCCCAGCGACCCATGTCCCGTCCCTCCGACACACGTCGACCGGAGAATGAGGCGTGAACGATTCGTCGAATCGAAGCCGCCTCGGGCGGCCAGAGTTGGCCCTCCTTATCGCAAAGCAGGTATTGGAGTGGGACCGGGCGAACCGGATGGTGAATGGGTCGGATCGGGCGGTGCGTCTGGCCGATCCATTCGGCAATTTCGCCGATGTTGCTGACGGTCGCCGAGAGGGCGACAAGTTGCACCTCCGGGGGACAGTTGATGATGATCTCTTCCCAGACCGTCCCCCGCCCCACATTCCCCATGTAGTGGCACTCATCCAGCACCACATAGCGAAACCCCTCGAACTCGCCCCCATAGAACTTGTTTCGAAGGATTTCAGTCGTCATGACCACCAGTGGCGCTCGGGGATTGACCTTGACATCGCCGGTCAGAATACCGACCGTCTCTTCACCCCATTGACGGATGAAATCGGCGTACTTCTGGTTGCTCAGGGCCTTCAAGGGGGTCGTGTAGGCGATGCGATGGTGATGGGCCAGCGCCCGAAAGATCGCGAACTCGGCAATGAGGGTTTTGCCCGCACCGGTTGGCGCAGAGACGATAACGGAGCTTCCCTCCGCAATCAGGCGGTTCGCCTCCTCTTGGAACGGGTCAAAGGGGAACGGATACCGGTCGCGAAACGAATCGATCAGCGCCTGCGCATCCGGCGAAGGAGATGAGACAGCAATTTCTACGGGCCTGTGTCCTTTTGACATTTCTTGTTAGTAACATTAGCAGATTGCGCCGACCGCTTCAACTGCCTCAGCCCCTGAAGCATCGTGGCGTTTCAAAGCCCCCGTGAACGCAATCATCATACGCTTGCGTCAGGCGTATTGGTCGTGTAAGCTGGGCACCATCGAGGCAGAGTCGGATAGGGTAAAAAGGCAGAGAGGTCCTGGATCATGATAGACGAACCGTCACAGACAGAAGAGGCGATTCGAGTGCAGATAGAGACCGCAGTGGAGGCGATCGACGGCGCGCTACAGGGAATCGTACGCTTCCTCA
This sequence comes from Candidatus Methylomirabilota bacterium, assembly GCA_003104975.1. Classification (NCBI taxonomy): domain Bacteria; phylum Methylomirabilota (SeqCode); species Candidatus Methylomirabilota bacterium. The sequence goes on along the minus strand of PQAM01000019.1, from coordinate 183,278 downwards.
CGCCGCTTCGACCGACGATGCGGAACGAGCTGATCCAGTTCCTGGGCCCCCATATCGAGCAGGCCCGCCACGCCAAGGAGTCGCTCGAACGGATCCTGCTGGAGTTACAGCAGAAGAAGGGATCGTAAGGGTCAGACCTCCGCGCTCGGCTTTTCTCCTGCTGCCACGTCACCCAGGCGGACATATCCCAGGGTCCGTAGAAATTGCTCACCCTCAGTCGATTTCAGGAAGTTCAGCAGATAGTCACTGAAATGCCTCGCCATGTCCGCCGACAGGTAGGGCGGATGCCCCGCCGCGCACCAGATCGTAATCTTATGATACAGGCTGTCAACTTCTCCCGTCATCGCGACCCCCTCTTTACCGGACCTTCGGCTTCGGTGTACTAAGCTCAGCCGCCTCCTCACCCTCGACCTTCGCCTGCATCTTTTTCACCAGGTCTCGATACGAGGAGGTGCGAATGATCTTACTGAACTGGGTACGATAGTTATTCACGAGACTGACGCCCTCAACAACAATGTCATAGACCGACCATTTAGAGTCGGCTCTCTGTAGACGGTAGGCAATCGGAATCTCCTGGTTCCGCTTCGTCACAATCTTTGTCCTGACCTCGGAATAGTTGCCATCCGTCCTCTCTTCCAGGTATACGATCTGCTCGCCCGTATACCCCTCAACCCGGTCAATGTAGGCCCGTTCCAACAGGTCGGTGAAGAGGCCGACGAATTCGGTGCGCTCCTCGGGCGAGCGCTCTTTCCAATGCTGGCCCATGGAACGCTTCGACATTTCGGAGAAATCAAATCGCTCCAATACGGTCTGGCGGAGCTTGGCCCGACGCTCCTTCGTCCTCCGATCATCCTTGAGCGTCGGATCGGTCAGGATCTCCAGCACCTGGTCGACGGTCCCCTTGACCTGATCGGTTGCCGGACCGGCCAAGCCCTGTCCCGGCATGGCCAAGATCGCCACGGCCGCCGCAACGAGGGTGAGGGTCCTCCATTTCCATCCAATACTGGAATACTTTATGATCACTTCATCTCCTCCTTCACAGCCAGACCTGTAGCGTACTCGATATTCGCAAGGGCGAGGTTATGATTGTACATCGCCTTATAGTGATCCGCGCGCAACCGGGCATACGACTCTGCCGCCTGGCCAAGGTCTCTGGACTCCCCAACACCGAGATCGTAATTCGCCTTGGCGGCCACCAGCCATTTCTTGGCGTTTCGCCATCCTTCCTCTGTGGCCCTCAGCGTTTCCCTGGCTTCTGCCAGCTCCCGATGCGCCTTCCGCACCTGCAGGGGGATACCCCGCTCCGCAAGCGACTTCATCTCTCCCACCTTCAGGTGTTCTGCCTGAGCCGCCCGGATTTTGCCTCGAATGATGCCAAAGTCAAGTTCATATTTGAAGCCCAACACAATCGCGGTATACCGATCATTCAGCGGGTCGTAGGCCCAGGGATTCTGCTGGCGCGTGCGGTTACCGGCCTGCGCATAGACGCCGTTCACGGCAGCGAAAAAGTGCGGATACAGATTGCTCTCCTCAGCCTTGACCAGCGCCTCGGTGGCCTTCAATCCGGCCCTCACCTGGGTCATCTCGGGTCGCAGTTCCAGCGCGAGCCCAGCCCCCCGATCGGCTTGTTCCACTTCCTTGGGCGCCGCCTCCAGTCCCACCGCATCCAGTTCGAACGGCAGCGTGCGATCATGACCCGAGTAGAAGATCAGCGCACCCGTCGCCAGATCAAACCCCTTCTGCGCCTCTTCTCGGTTCTTCAATACCTCACCCCTGAACGCCTTGAGTTTATACAGATCCATCTCATCAGCACCCGGGGCCTCGGCCTTGAGCTGTCGCTCGGTCTTGTCGATCGCCTTGTCGAGATCCTTGGCTACCTCATCGATCAGCCCAAGCATGTCGCTCGCCAGAAGTCGGCTGTAATAGAGCTCCTTGACCTTCAGGATCAGATCGGCAGCCTTCTCCTCGACCTTCGCTCGCTCGACCTTGACCCCTTGTTCCGCGGCCTCACGGAATCCCGTCAGCTTTCCGAAGGTATAGAGCGGCTGGACCAGTCGCATCTCCACCCGCTCGAAGACATTGGTCACGTGGGGGTGATTCTTTCGATCTGGCGAACCGTCCTCGACGGTTCCGCGAGCCCGTGGGGACGGCCCGATAATACCCGTAACCTCGATCTGCGGGAAACGACCGGCGTCGGCCTGATCTTTCTTGGCCATCGCGACCTCAGCGCCTCGTTGGGCCTGACGGATCTCCGGGCTGGTAGCCAGAGTACGCTGAATCAGATCCTTAAGGGTGTAGACGGCCTTCGGTGCCGGCGACTGCGCAAATGTCGGCTGTGCGATAGCGACCGTTGTCATGAGCGTCATGGACAGCACGATCCAACGTGCCCGTCCCGCTCGACCTGCCTTCATCATGAGCGCCTCCTTCGAGATCAGCGTTTCGACGTGAGCTATGCCTGGTGCCTCTTACGATTAGAGTTTGCCGAAGATATAATTCGAGATAAGTTGCTCGATGTCGATGGGGTCCTCGGTCTCTCGGAGTTTGCCTCCGGGCTGGACGATCGTATCTGAGCCTCCCGGCGTAATCCTCACGTATTTCTCGCCGATCAGCCCCTTTGTCCGAATCGAGACGATTGAGTCATCCTGAAGCTTGACGGCGGGATCGATGCTCATGGCGACGCGAGCTCGATAGCTGTCCAACCCGATCTCTTTGACCCGCCCGACCTCCACCCCGGCGATCTCGACAACCGACCCATTCTTCAGACCGGCAACCGAGTCAAACTCGGCGATCACGGTATACCCTCGATCGCCGACCAGCTCGAGCTTGCCCAGTCTGATCGAAAGCCAAGCTAACGCGACGATACCCACCACCACGAACAGGCCGACTACCGTTTCCATGGTCAGTCGCTTCATCGATCTTACGCTCCCTGTCGATCTCGTGACAATCCTGTCATCTGTGTCTGAGCCGCTCTATCGGATCGATGTGCTACTCTACGCCGGCCTGCCCGTTGGTGGCCCCGGTCAGAAACTGCCGAACGATAGGATTCGCGGAGGCCATGATAGTCTGCGGACTGCCGTGCTCTACAATGACCCCTTCGTGGAGCATCGCGATCGTTTGGGCGATATCGAAGATCTCCGGAATATCGTGACTCACCACAACCGCAGTAAACCCAAAGCGCTTGTGGGCGTCCAGAATCAGCCGATGAACAGAGTTCAGCAGGATCGGATCAAGGCCCGTCGTCGGCTCATCAAACAGGATGATCTCCGGATCATGGACCAGGGCCCTGGCTAAAGCGGCCCGTTTCTTCATCCCTCCGCTTAGTTCTGCCGGATATTTGTGCGTCATATCGGCGAGTCCCACGGCCTCCAGGCGCTGCATCGTACGCTGTCTGATCTCACCTTCCGACAGTCGGGTCTTCTCACGAAGCGGAAAGGCCACATTGTCAAACACCGTCAACGAATCAAACAACGCGCCCCCCTGGAACAGGACGCCGAACTTTTCACGCACCGTATCCAGGGCCTTACCGCGAAGCCGACAGAGATCGGTTCCGTCGACCAGCACCTGACCGCTGTCGGGCCGCATAAGACCGACGAGATGCTTCAGCAGGACACTCTTGCCGCCCCCGCTCCGCCCGATGATCGCCGTCACCTGCGCTCGGGGGATGGTCAGATTTAACCCCCTGAGTACCTGTTGCCGGTCAAAGCTCTTATAGAGATTAACAAGCTGGATCATCCGGCTTAGAATAGAACGGCGGTCATAACGTAGTTCCAAACCAGCACAAGAACCGACGAGAGGACGACCGCTTCGGTCGTGGCCTTGCCGACGCCCTCGGCTCCATATCCGGTGTAAAACCCTTTGTAGGTGCAGACCCAGGTGACGATGAGACCGAAGCTCACAGACTTCAGGAAACCGCCTCGTATGTCGCTCATCTCCACCATGTTGCGCATCTCGGAAAAGTAGGTCCCGGCGCCGACGCCAAGCATCTTCACGCCAACGAGGTAGCCGCCGAAGATTCCTACCACATCGAAGATCGCCGTGAGCAGCGGGACGGCAATCAGTCCTGCGATAACCTTGGGAACGACCAAGTATTTCATGGGATTGACCGCCATCGCCTCCAGCGCGTCGATCTGCTCTGTAATCCGCATAATGCCGATCTCGGCGGCAGAGGCCGATCCGGCCCGAGCCGCCACCATCAGGGCCGCCATCACCGGTCCCAGCTCCCGGATCAGACTGAGCCCGACGGCCGGACCAAGCAGCGCCTCAGACCCGAACTTTCGAAGCGTGTAGTATCCCTGGAGCCCCAGCACCATTCCGCTGAAGGCGGCAGTCAGCAGGATGATCGAGCTCGACTTCACTCCGATGAAATAGATCTGGCCGACGATACGCCTGATCTTCAATGGTGGCAGGGCCGCCCAGAAACCGGTTGAACCCAGGAAGATGGCCATACTTCCCATGGTCCGGACCTGTTGGAGTACCACGCGTCCAATAGAATCTAACGGGTTGCCCATGCTCTACTCCAAGGGAGATTTTCAGCGCGTCGGCGAAGGAATTGACAGGTTGGTAGAATTGCATACGCGTCCCGAGTTGTCAATTATTTCCTCTCGTCTGCGGACCGGGAGGATGATCGATTTTGGAAGGGCTGCCACCTGTTCCTTGCCGCCGGAAGATAACCCTTGTATCATAATTGTAAGCTCCTTATTATACTATCGGTTTTTCAAGAAGATAAGGATCAATCATCATCCTCGAGGTGAAATGGCCGGGTTAAGTCCGATCATCACGACAATTATACCAACAGCACTCAGCTCTCTGGGACGTAGGAGAGCTCATCGGCGCCGGCCTGTGCTCCTCGGGCTTACGGTGGTACTGCTGGGGCTCACATTGCTGACCACTGAAGCCAACCCTATCCCCAATCCGGCCGGCATTCCGCTACCTATCAGCGGAACGATGGATGAGAAAGGGGTGCCGGTCGGGTGGGAGCTGGAGGTCTACGAGAATCATCACGAAATAAGGCTCGAACCGTTTAAGAATGGCCGATTCGCTATCCACCTTGGAAGCAATAACAGCTCCTTCGGGCTGCACAAGATAGTCGAGGTGGACCTGAAGGAATATCCGATACTCACCTGGTGGTGGAAGGTGGATCGCCTCCCGGAGGCGGGCGACGCCCGCGCAAAGGAGACCAACGACCAGGCCGCCCAGGTCTACGTCATCTTTCCCCATCCACTGTTCAAGATGCGAAGCCCTGCCCTTGGCTATTATTGGGACAGCAATGCCCCGGTGGGGACGATTGCTGATGGGTACTCCCCCGTCACCCCCAACAAGAATATTGTCCTGCGGAGCGGAAAGCAAGAGTTGGGTAAATGGGTCCAGGAACGTCGAAACGTTGCAGAGGACTACGTACGGCTGTTCGGCAAGGATTCGCTCCCCAAGGTGGGGCGCGTCGCCATCTGGATCAACACCCAGCACACCAAGTCAACCGCTCAGGCCTCCTTCGCCGACCTCCAATTCCAACGCACCAATTAGGCCACAACCTGAGCTATCCTACGGCGCGTTGCCATCTCGACCGCGAGCGCTTGTCAACAACGATGGCACGTGGTATGCTCCAGTCGCAAGCGTACACTGAAGTTAACCATTGGTCAATGCTCGCAAGGTGGCTCCGCTCGCGGGTTCGCACCATTGGTCGTAGAGGAAAGGAAGAGCCCGTGAAGTTTCTCGTAGTCCTAGAAGTTGGGGAGGACGGCTACATCGTGGCCGAGTGCCCAGCCTTGTCGGGTTGCGTTTCTCAGGGTCGGACCGAGGAAGAAGCCCTAGCGAACATCCGGGAGGCGATCCAGGGGATTGTGGCAGTTCGACAGAAACATGGCCTGCGGATTCCCGAAGAGCGCGTAGTCGAGATCGCGGTCCCGGCTTAGTGGTGAAGCTCCCGGTCATCTCAGGTCGAGAAGCGGGAAAGGCATTCGCCAAGCTCGACTTCACGTACGATCACCACCAAGGCTCTCATATGATCTACTACCACCCATCCGGCCGCCATCTTTCCGTCCCGGACCACAAAGAGCTGGATCGAGGAACCCTCCGTAAACTTATCCGGCACGCTGGGATCACGGTAGAAGAATTCCTCGCGCTTCTTCAAGATTCCTAATCGACTACCTTATCAGTTGCAGGCATTCCTCTCTATATCTTTCACAACCATCTGACAGCTCGCGAGGAGTCATAATTGAGAGACGCGGGCTTCTCCTCAGAAGGCCGCCGAGGCGCCCTAACCAGGAACGTATCTTCCACCTCAGACCGGTGTTATTCCCTCACCATCGTCAAAGCAGAGTGCGTCGTCGAACCCGCGAATTTCATTCAAGCGTTTCTGGACACCTTCGCCAAGATCGCTCCCAGCAAACATCCGAAACCCATGTCCCTGGAGATTCCCGCCTTGCGACTTGCAGGTCGCGCTGCCGAAAAGGTGGAGGCGCGACACCTCGACGGCGCTGCAAAGCGATAGCCCAACACCGCGCGAGTGATCCGGCGTCCGAGGTAAGGCTGGAAGAAAGCGCTTCTTGATCATTTCCTCTGTCGCTCTTCTACAGTCGTCGATAGCTCTCGCGTCGGTGTTTGACTCTTAAGACCTCGATCGTGCGCGCCTTGTCGTCAACGTCGTAGAGTACCCTGATATCACCAACCCGTATCCTCCAGGCGCCAGTAGCAAGCTTGACGCATCCGGAGGGGCGTGGAGTTTGAGCCAGCGCCGCCAGCGCCTCCTTGACCCTCGCCCAAGTCTTGCCCCTGAGCCGATTCAGGTCTCGTTGTGCCCTGGGACCGAGCAGTAGCCGATGCATGGGGTCCGCGCTTTTAGAGGTAAGCAACGAGGCCGACGCGCGCCGCGGTATCCGCTACTCAAAAATACGTCACCATCTCCTCAGCCGGCTTGACAAACTTTTTCGATTGATCGCACGAGTGTCGAACCACATACAAGGTCAGAGAGGTGGCTACTTGGGACAGTGAGTGGCTTCAGCGACCGTAAAACGATAGAAAGAAAGATTGCCGTCCGCAACCTCTTCATCGATGAGGATGGTGAAGCGGTCCTCTTGAGGGTGGCTGATCACCGCGCCTGCGACGCCGTGGACCGCTCGCAAACCAGGCAGGTAGTCAAGGATCGTGTCCGGCTCCGGCTCCACGATGTAGTCGATATCGATTGGGATTGTGAGCCCCGGCCAGCGTTCATCCAAGAGGAGTTTGGCAATCTGCTCCAGTCGGGGGATGGAGTAAGCGGGAACGTCCTCGGTCTTCACCGTTGAGGCTTTCCGAGGCGCTGATTGATATAGTCGGTCAGCTTGGCCAAGTCTTCTCGGTTCAGTCGTTTATTTTCAATCGTACGAAGCAGTACCGGAATCCCTGGAGTCTTTGCGGCAAATGCCGCAACGTCCGGCGGTAAGGCAGGCTGTTTGTGTGCCACCGCGAGATCAAACAATCGCGTACGCTCCGTGGACCCCTCGGGGAGACCGAGCGTGTCGGCGATGTTCGCCAACACCGCAGGATCTTGCGGAGGGGCGACGCGTCCATGCTCCATATTGCTGAGATTGGACGGCTGCATGTCGATTGCTTCAGCCAAGCTGCGGAGACCATATCCGGCCTTAAGACGGTACTCTCGAAGGTATGTTCCAAAGGCGTGATGGGCGACCATCGTCTCCTCCTGTGTAACTGTTATATAACCTATATAACTATAGGTCCAAGGAGATGACGTGTCAAGGGGGTGGCAAAAGTATACGAGAAAGTGGCGGAGGCGTGTGAGGGTCGAACTCACCAACCCGTTATTAGCGGGTACGCTGGTTTTGAAGACCAGGAGGGCCACCGGGCCCACTCCGCCTCCGAATGGGGAGAGACGTTTCCTACGCCGGGTGCCAACTGAGGGGTCGGCCGCCCAGCAGGTGCAGGTGTAGGTGATAGACCGCCTGCCCGCCCTCGCTGTTGCAGTTGATCACGACGCGAAAGCCCCGGTCGGCGATCCCGATCTGTCGAGCAATCCGGTTCGCCACCAGCATCAGGTGCCCGAGCAGCCGATCGTCGGCTTCGTTCGCGTCAAGGAGTGTCGCGAGGTGTTGTCTGGGAACGATCAGGATGTGGACAGGGGCCTTCGGATGAATGTCCTCGAAGGCGACCGATTGCTCATCCTCGTAGACAATCTTTCCAGGACGTTCTCGCTTCGCGATCTGGCAAAAGAGACAGCTCTCCACGTCCTCGTCCTATCGATACTCCGCCTTGTCCTTTTTCCCGTACCGTTTACGCAGCTCCCGAGCGACCGCTGACGGCGCGATTCCATGATGCCCCAGCAGGACCAGCGCATGAAACCAGAGGTCTGCGGCTTCGTAGATAATCTCCTCCGGGTTCCCATTCTTCGAGGCCACCACCAACTCGGTCGCCTCTTCGCCGACCTTCTTGAGGATCTGGTCCTGGCCCTTGGCGAACAGACCGGAGACATACGAATCCGGCTGTGGTCGCGCCTGACGATCCCTGATCACCTCGAAGATCTGCTGCAGGACGGCAAGGCTTCCGCCGTAGACCGCCTCCGGATCGAACTGCTGCTGAGCGGTATCCGGTGGCGCATCGGGGGACGGAAGCAGGCGACGGTAGAAGCAGGATCGCCGACCGGTGTGGCAGGCCGCCACCACCTGTTCGGCCTTGATCAGCAGGGTATCCTCGTCGCAGTCGTAATAGATCTCGTGGACGCGCTGGATATGGCCGGACTCCTCCCCCTTTTGCCAGATGCGCTGCCTGGACCGGCTGTAGAAGTGGGTGAGACCGGTCTCCAGCGTCATCTGCAGCGACTCTCGATTCATATAGGCCAGCATCAGGACCTGGCTGTTCTCAGCATCCTGTACAATGGTCGGAATCAGGCCTGAATCGTCGAATCGAAGCTGGGTGAGATCGAACGCTTCCATTGCTCTTTAATCCCGCACCGGGACACCGCGACCACGCAGGTACGCCTTCGCATCCTGAATGGCATATTCACGGAAATGAAAGATTGAGGCGGCCAGTACGGCGTCAGCCCCCGCGACAACCAATGCGTCGTACAGATGATCCAGGGTACCGGCACCCCCCGACGCGATAACCGGAATCGTGACGGCATCCGCCACCGCGCGGGTCAGGGCCAGATCGTAGCCGTCTTTGGTGCCATCCCGGTCCATGCTGGTAAGCAGGATCTCCCCGGCGCCCAGCGCCTCCCCCTGCTTCGCCCACGCGACCGCATCCAGTCCAGTCGGTGTCCGGCCGCCGTGGGTGTAGACCTGCCAGCGCGGCGTATGAGCTGGGGGTTGGGGGTTGGGGGTTGGGGGTTGGGGGACAGAGGTCGGAGCGCACGCTGCACCGTCGTCGAGCCGTTTCGCGTCAATGGCGAGTACGGTGCACTGACTCCCAAACCGCTTGGCCGCCTCGGTGAGCAGTTCCGGGCGCTGTACCGCCGCGGTGTTGAGCGAGACCTTGTCGGCGCCGGCCAGGAGCAGCGCCCGGATATCCTCTACTACCCGGACCCCGCCGCCTACCGTGAGAGGGGTAAAGGTCATGTCCGCCGTCCGGCGGACCACATCAAGCAGGATATCCCGCCGCTCGTAGGAGGCGGTGATATCCAGAAATACCAGTTCGTCGGCCCCCTGCTGGTCATACAGCGCTGCCACCTCGGCCGGATCGCCCGCGTCGCGGAGATCCACGAACCGCGTCCCTTTCACGACACGACCGTCTTTGACATCAAGGCACGGAATGATGCGCTTGGCCAGCATGGTTTATCTCGCCGCCGTAATCGCGTCCTTCAGTAAGAATCGGCCCTCATAGAGCGCCTTGCCGACCAGGGCGCCGATGACAATAGAGGGCTCCAGCGTCGCGAGCCGTCTGAGATCGTCCAATGTGGCGATCCCTCCGGACGCGATGATCGGGTGACGGGCCGTCTGAGCCATCCGGCGCAGGGCATCCAGGTTGGGTCCCGTGAGCATCCCGTCTCGCTCGATATCGGTATAAATAATCCCGGCCAGCGGCAGATCGGCCGCCCGTATCGCCAGATCGGTCGCGAGCAGTTCGGTGGCCTCCGCCCAACCCCGTACCGCCACCCTCCCGTTTTTCGCATCGATACCAAGCAGAATGCGACCGGGATAGACTTTGGCGGCCTCCCTCAGAAGTCCCTCATTCTCGATGGCAGCGGTCCCAAGGACAGCCCGCTCGATGCCGGCGGCGAACGCCTGCTCCACATTCGCCAGGCTTCGCAACCCACCGCCGAGTTGCACCGGGATTGTGATGGCGCGGGTCACCTGGGCCACAACAGCGAGTTGCTCCGGCCGTCCGGCAAAGGCGCCGTCGAGATCGACCAGGTGCAGGATCGACGCCCCTTCCTCCTCCCATCGCCTCGCCGTGGCGGCGGGATCGGCGGAATAGGCGGTTTGGCGCAGGGGATCGCCCTGTGACAACCGAACGACTTGGCCCCCTTTGAGGTCGATCGCGGGAATGATCAGCATCTACGTGAGGGACGCGAAGTTCCTCAACAGTTGAAGACCCAGGACTTGACTCTTCTCGGGGTGAAACTGGCAGGCGAAGAGATTCTCGCGCCATAGCGCTGAGGTAAATCGACGACCGTACTCCGTTGTCGCAGCAATCACGCGTTCATCCTCAGGCTGTACAAAGTAGGAATGGACGAAGTAGAAGAAGGCTCCGTCCGGAATGTCCTTGAATATCGGCGCCTGCCGTTCGATCCTGATCCGGTTCCACCCCATATGCGGGATCTTGAGTAGGGGCGGTTCGCGAACCGCCCCTACGGCAGCGTTCGTGAATCGGACCACCCGACCCTTGATAATGTTGAGGCCCGCGTGATGTCCGAATTCCTCACTCTCACTGAACAGAAAGTGCAGCCCCAGGCAGATGCCGAGGACCGGCTTCCCCGCCTCGATCGCCCGCAGCAGCGGCTCGACGAACCCGCCGTCCTGAAGTTTCCCGATCCCGTCGGCAAATGCGCCGACCCCAGGCAGGACAATGCCGAAGGCGTCGCGCAGTGTCCCAGGATCGTCGACGATCCTGGCATCGGCCCCGACACGCTCAAACCCCTTCTGAACACTCCGAAGGTTCGCAATGCCGGAGTCGATAATAGCAATCATATTACCTGACCTGCCAGGGGTGGGCGGTAGGTGGCGACGCGTCGTCGACGGCAGGCGCAGCATGGACAGCGCAGCCTGTCGGCGCCGATTCGAACCGTACAGGGACGTACGGCGAGATTAAGCGGAGCCGCCTGCCGGCCACTTATGAGTTTCAAGTCCCGCACCCCCTATAAACTCCCCTTCGTTGAGGGGACCTCAACAATCCGCGGATCGACCGCCGTCGCCTGGTCGAGACACCGGGCCAATGCCTTAAAGATCGCCTCGACGCAGTGGTGCAGGTTTTCGCCGTACAGGACCGCTACATGAAGGTTGACCTTCATGTTCATAGCCAGGGCGCGCATGAACTCCTTGACAAGGGTGACGTCAAAACTCTCGATCCGACCCTGAAGTTGGGGCGCCTCATAGACCAGATAGGGGCGGCCGCTGATGTCGAGCGCGATGCGGGCCAGCGCCTCATCCAGCGGCACAAGCGCCGACGCAAATCGTCGGATGCCCCGCTTATCCCCCATGGCCTGGGCGAACGCCTCGCCGAGCGCGATCCCGACGTCCTCCACCGTGTGATGCAGATCGACCTCAAGATCGCCTCCCGCCTCGATATCCAGATCAAAGAGGCCGTGCGTCGCCAGTTGGGCGAGCATATGATCGAGAAAGGGGATGTGCGTCTGAAGCGCGTGCCGCCCCGTCCCGTCCAGATTCAGCGTAACTGCGACGTCGGTCTCTGCGGTCTTTCGGTGGACCTTGGCTGTCCTGCTCATCATCGGGCCTCCGTCTGCTTCACTTGGCCTTGCACCATGCATGTCTGAGGTGGACGGTAGGTGGCGACGCATCGTCGACGACAGGCGAAGCAGGGACAGCGCAGTCTGTCGGCGCCGATTCGAGCCGTACAGGGACGTACGGCGAGATCAAGCGGAGTGACCTGCCGTCTACCCATGAGCTCCAAGTCCAGTACTCTCGGAACGTTTCATTGCTTTCGCCAATGCCTCCATGAACCGATCGTTCTCCGCTTTCGTCCCCACGGTCACCCGCAGACAGTCGTGCAGGCCCTGTATCGATCCGAGATTTCTCACCAATACCCCCTGCTGCCGCACGGTCTCGAACACCTCTGCCCCGGAATGTGCCGTCCGGAAGAGGATAAAGTTCGCCGCTGACGGGAAGACCTCGATGCCCGGAAGTCCCGCCAGTCGACCCATCAATCGCTCCCGCTCTCGGACTACCTCACGAACATTGGCATTGATCCACTCGTGATGGTTGAGCAGCACAACTGCGGCCGTCTGCGAGAAGCAATTGAGATTGTACGGAAGACGGACCTTCTCCAGTTCGGCCGCGAGGAGAGGATGCGCTATCAGGTAGCCGATGCGCAAACCGGCCAGCCCGATCTTGGAGAGGGAGCGGAGGATGACCAGCCGCTCCTGATCGACCAGATGCGGCAGCATGGTCCGCCCCGCGTACGCCCCATAGGCCTCGTCTACCACCACCAACCCGGGCGCGACGGCTAGAATCTTGAAGATCTCCGCCTCCGAGAAGAGAGTACCGGTGGGGTTGTTCGGTATCGCCAGAAAGACGACCTTGGGGCGCAATTGCTCGATGGTCTCAAGTAGGGCCGGCAGGTCGGCCTCGAAACGAGAGTCGAGGGGGACCCCTTCAAAGCGTAGCCCCTGGGCCTTCGCAATCAGCTCATACATCGAAAAGGTCGGCACCGGCGCCAACACGGTCGTTCCGGGTTCCGACGTCGCCAGCAACAGCAGTTGAATCAGCTCATCGGAACCGTTGCCGAGGATCAGCGATCCCGGCGGCACCTGAAGCTGTGTCGCCAGGACGGCTCGAAGCTGATCGGCCTTTGCATCGGGGTAGCGGTGGAGGTCCACCCGTTCCAAGGCGCCGCCAACCTCTCGGCGAAGGGTCTCCGAGAGCGGGAACGGGCTTTCGTTGGCATCAAGCCTGATCAGATCGGGTCCCGGCTCTTCGGCCCGATAGGCGGTGAGGCGTACGACCTCCGGTTTGACCAGATCGAGCAGGTGCGGCCTCGTCATGCGCACCTCCTGATCGAGGCTGCCCGTGCGTGGGCCTCAAGCCCCTCCAGGCGGGCCAGCTCTACCAATGCCGGCTCCAACGCCTCCAGCTTCTGACGACTGAAGGCGATCAGCGAGCTCTGACGTTGGAAGTCGGCCACGGAGAGGGGTGAGGCAAAGCGCGCTGTCCCCCCCGTCGGCAGGATATGATTCGGCCCGGCCAGATAATCGCCTACCGTCTCCGGAGTGGCGTCCCCCATGAAGATGGCGCCCGCACACCGGATCTGCGGCAGCAGTCTCCATGGGTCTCTCACCAGCAATTCGAGATGTTCCGGCGCGATCTCATTGGCGATGGCGGCGGCCTCATCCAGTCCCTTCACAACGACGGCTGCGCCAAACTGCTCCAAGGAGGCATCTGCGATCTGTCGTCTGGGCAGTTGCGCCGCCTGACAGGCGACCTCGGCCACCACCTCTTCGGCCAGCCGCTGGGATGGTGTGAGCACGACGGCACTCGAAAGCGGATCATGCTCGGCCTGCGAGAGCAGGTCAGCCGCCGCCCAGTCGGCCCGGGCCTCTTCATCGGCGATGATCAACAATTCCGTCGGGCCCGCGATCATGTCGATCCCCACCTGCCCGAAGACCAGCCGCTTGGCCGCCGCAACAAAGATGTTGCCGGGACCGACGATCTTGTCCACCCTCGGAATCGATGCGGTCCCATAGGCCATAGCGGCCACTGCCTGGGCGCCGCCCACCTTGTAGATCGCATACACCCCGCACAGATCGGCGGCAACCAGTACCGCGGCGGCCACCGTGCCGTCGCGACGCGGCGGCGTACACATCACCACCTCCGTCACGCCGGCGATGGCGGCCGGGATGGCGTTCATGAGCACCGTAGACGGATAGGCCGCCGTACCCCCCGGCACATAGATCCCTACCCGGTTGAGCGGACGGACCAGCATCCCGACAATCGCGCCCTCTTCATCCGAGAACCAGGACTCACGGCGCTGTCGGACGTGGAAGGCCCTGATCCGCGATACCGCCGTCTTGATCGCTTCCAAAGAGGCCGGCGCCAGGGCCGCGTACGCCTCCTCAACCTCCCGTCGTGTGACCTGTACCGACACGGCATCCAGACGGACGCCGTCCAGTCGCGCCGTCTGTTCGAACAGGGCGGCATCGCCGTCCGCGCGTATGCTTGCCACAATACCGCCGACGGCCTGCTCGATCTCCGCAGGTATCGTCCCCTGTCGCGACCGGAGTCTCGCGAAGAACAGCGCGCACTCCTGCGATCCGGCCTGAAGCAGTTTCATGGCCGTACCCTCGTCGCCTGCGCCTCGACCTGCTTCCGCATCTGTTCGATCAGCTCCTGGACCCTGCGGTACTTTGTCTTCAGACTGGCCCGATTGACGATCAGCCGCGCCGTCGACCGCGTGATCTCCTCAACCTCGACCAGACCGTTCTCCTTCAAGGTCTGCCCGGTCTCGACGAGATCGACGATCCGCTCGGCCAGCCCCACAAGGGGCGCGAGCTCAAGCGACCCGTGTAATTTGATGATGTCTGCCTGTATCCCCTTACGGGTAAAGTAGGCCTCCGCAAGATTAGGGTATTTCGTCGCCAGCCTGAGGTGCGACCAGGAATGCGGATCATCCTGCTTGCGGAGCTCGGCCGGTTCGGCGACCACAAGCCGACAGGCGCCGAACCGGAGATCCAACGGCTCGTAGACATCCCGGTGTTGCTCAAGGAGCTGATCCTTTCCCACGATACCCATATCGGCGGCGCCATGCTCCACATAGGTCGGGATATCAGTAGGTTTCAGCGTCAGAAACTGCAATTGCCGATCCGTATCCTCGCAGATCAGACGGCGTGAGTCGGCGAATTCCCGGAGACAGGTGATGCCCATCCCCTCAAAGAGGGCCGCGACAGGGGCCAATAGTCGACCCTTGGGTAGAGCGATGGCGATCACATCGTTGTGCTGGATTCCACGTGCCATGTCTCGCGTTTCGGGTTCAGGGTTCCAACTCGACACTCGATGCTCAGAACCCAAAACTCTCCTTTACTCCGTCACCCGCTCGATGTCGGCGCCAAGACCTCGGAGCTTCCGTTCGATCGATTCATATCCCCGATCCAGATGATACACCCGCGAGACGGTTGTGGACCCGTGGGCTGCCAGCCCAGCCACAACCAGCGAGGCGCTTGCACGGAGGTCGGTCGCCATTACCGGCGCGCCCGTCAGCCTGGGAACGCCGTTCACGAAGGCGACGTTGCCGACCACCTGAATATCTGCGCCCATCCTCAGCAGCTCATTTACATGCATGAACCGATTTTCAAAGACCGTCTCGGTGACGACGCTGCTTCCTTGGGCAATCGACAGAAGGGCCATACATTGCGCCTGCATATCGGTCGCAAACCCCGGATAGGGATGGGTCCTGATATTGACACCGCGTACCGGCCCATCGGCGACGACCCGAACGCTGGTGTCGGTTTCCTCCAAGACGACCCCGGCCTCTCGCAGTTTTTCCGTCACAGCCTCCAGGTGGCACGGTCGACAGCGATTGATGGTTACATCGCCCCCGGTGATCGCCGCCGCAACTATAAAGGTCCCCGTCTCGACCCTATCGGGGATGATTTCGTGTTCGGCCCCGTGTAGACAGGACACACCCTCAATACTGATGGTGGGGGTTCCGGCGCCTTCGATTCTGGCCCCCATACGATTCAACAAGGCAGCCAAGTCGATCACCTCAGGCTCGCACGCCGCGTTCTCCAGCACCGTGACCCCGTCGGCCAGCGTCGCGGCCATCATCACATTCTCGGTACCGGTGACGGTCTGGCCGTCGAACGTGATCCTGGCGCCTCGTAAACGCGCCGCCTTTGCCTCGACGTACCCGGCATCGAGGCTGACCGTTGCGCCCATCTTTTCAAGCGCCGCCAGATGCAGGTTAATTGGCCTCGGCCCGATCGCGCACCCGCCCGGCAACGAGACCCGTGCGTGTCCGAAGCGGGCGACCAGCGGGCCCAGCACCAGCACCGATGCCCGCATCGTTCTGACGAGTTGATAGGGGGCCTCGCATTGATCGATCCCGTCGGCACGCAGGGCGAGGGTTGCCCCATCAGTCCGTTCAGCCTTGACCCCTAAATGGTTGAGCAGGCCGATGGTCGTCTTCACATCGCCCAGTTGCGGAATACGATAAAGCCGGATCGATTCACCGGTGAGCAAGGAGGCCGCCATCGCAGGCAGGGCCGCGTTCTTTGCGCCGCCGGCCGTCACCTGTCCCCTCAACGGGACCCCACCCCTGATGATCAGTTTATCCATACGCCATCTCGTATCGTTGCGCACACACAACCCGGTCACAACCGGCAACGTCCGGTCGCGTCTCTACCGATCCGAAGCCAGCACTGTCTCGGATCAGGGCCGTCACGGCCGGCGCCTGGCCGTCGCCGACCTCGAGGACCAGCCACCCGCCCTCCCGAAGATAGGTAGGGGCCGCTTCGATGATTCGTCGGTAATAGTACAGGCCGTCCGGACCGCCGTCTATGGCCTCGACAGGCTCGTAGATGGTGATCTCCGGCGATAAGGTGCCGCACTCTCCAGAGGGAACATATGGAGGATTTGATACGATCAGATCGCACCCTCCACCGGCATTGACCGTTCGAATCGGCTCCAGGAGATCGCCCTGGATACAGCGAACCCTGCTCGCCAACCCCAGTGCCGTAATATTCCGCCTGGCGATCCGGCAGGCGCCCGGCGAACGATCGATTGCATAGATGAGTGCGTGGGGCAGTTCTACCGCCAGCGCCAGGGCAATAGCACCCGAACCGGTACCGAGGTCCACGATGACGGGTGTTGGGTGTTGGGTGTTGGGTGTTGGGCTCTCCGGATCTAGTCGCCTGCCGCCGATTTTGTCCAGGGCCGTCTCGATCAGTATCTCGGTATCCGGCCTGGGTATCAGGACATCCGGACTTACCGTGAAGGAAAGGGACCAGAACTCCTTGACACCGAGGATGTAGGCCATCGGCTCTCTGGCCTCGCGCCGCGATACCATCGATTCCAGGAGGTCTGACCTGTCCGCGGCGATCGGTCGGTCCGGGTCCAGGATAAACCACCATCGCGGTATGCCCGATGCGACCTCCATCAGACAGGCCGCGTCCAGCAGCGCGCTCTGCACGCCGCTTCCTGCCAGGCGCTCTACGACGCGGCGATACGAATACTCGGTCCCCGCCGCTCCGGCAGGCAGCGTGACGAGTCCCGCGGAGCCCATCTTACACCAAGGCCTTTAACCGCTCGGCCTGATCGCTGGCCGCCAGCGCGCCGATCAACTCCTCCAACTCCCCCTCCAGGATCCGAGGCAGGCTGTGAAGTGTGAGTCCGATGCGGTGATCGGTGACCCGACCCTGCGGGAAGTTGTAGGTGCGTATCCGTTCGCTCCGGTCGCCTGTCCCAACCTGCTGACGGCGCGCCTGTGAAATCTCCGCCGCTTGCTGCGCCGTAGCGGCCTCAAGCAGGCGGGCCCGCAGCACCTTCATGGCCTTCGCCCGATTCTTATGCTGCGACTTCTCATCCTGACAGGACACCACCATCCCGGTCGGCAGGTGAGTGATGCGTACCGCCGAATCGGTCGTGTTGACCGACTGCCCCCCAGGGCCTGTCGAACGAAAGACGTCGATGCGAAGGTCCTTCGGGTCGATCTGAACCTCGACATCCTCCGCCTCCGGGAGCACGGCAACGGTCACGGTCGAGGTATGAATCCGACCGCTGGACTCGGTGACGGGAACACGCTGCACCCGGTGGACGCCGCTCTCAAATTTCAGGCGGCTATAGGCCCCGCGTCCTTCGATGCTCAGGATCGCCTCCTTCATACCGCCGACCCCCGTCTGATTGGAAGAGAGCATCTCGACCCGCCAGCCTTGCAGTTCGGCGTATCGACTGTACATCCGGACCAACTCGGCCGCAAACAGCCCGGCCTCATCACCGCCGGCCCCGGCCCGGACCTCCACGATGATATTTTTCTCGTCGGCCGGGTCACGCGGCAACAGCAGGAGCGTCAACTCCTCCTCAAGCTTCGTCCGCTTGACGGCAAGTTCCTCAAGCTCAGCCTCTGCCAACTCGCGTACGTCGGTCTCGGTTCCATCACGCAGAAGCGTCTGCGCCTCCTCGACATCCCGTAAGAGCTTACGATACCGCTGGTATGCCTCGACCACCGGCTCCAGCTCGGCATATGCCTTGGCCAGTCGCTGGAAACGGACCTGATCGGTAATGATGGCCGGATCGCTCATCTGCAGCAGGATTTCGGCAGATCGCTGCTCGATGGTATCCAGGCGGTCACGCAACTGCAACATCGACATCACTGTCCCCTACACGTCCTCTCGCGATCAGGATGCCACTGCCTCCTCAGGCGCCGCTACCGCCTGTTCCGCAGAGGCGGTCTCATCCGCCGCCTTGGCCGCCTTCGGCTTTCTGGCATACTTCCTCCGGAACCGATCGACCCGCCCCTCGGTATCGATCAGCTTCTGGCGACCGGTAAAGAGCGGGTGGCACTTAGAGCAGATCTCGACCCGAAGCGAAGGCACGGTCGACCGGGTGTGAATGACCTCACCGCACGCACAGGTGATGGTCGTAACTTGATAGTTGGGGTGAATATCTGACTTCATGATCGTCCCTCCCTGAAAACAGCCAATTTTTCAGTAAGTTAAATGTGCTTGATTATAGGCCCAAATGCTCAGTCCGCTCAATAAAAATAGTCAATGATTCCAACATCTCCGCTTACGTCATTGCGAGAGAGCGCAGCGACCGAAGCAATCCAACCGTTTCTCGCACGGCTAAGAACGGGGAGATTGCCACGCTCCTTTCAGTCGCTCGCAATGACGGTTTCGGGGGTACGTTGTCACCGATGAGCACGACGCTGAGGTCGTGAGTCATGCTCACGACTGAAGGCAGACCGGCCGTCGTTCAACAAAAAATTCAGCCCGTCGAGGAGACGGGCTGACAGATTGCGTCGGCGAGGGGCTTGAACACTACGAATTCATCGCCCTCAGGAAATCCTCGTTCGATCTGGCTTGCCTCAACTTTTCGAGCAACAGTTCCATCGCCTCGACTACGCCCATCGTTTGGAGGACCTTGCGCAGAATCCACATCCGGTTGAGCTCCTCCTGGGTGAGTAGCAGCTCCTCCTTCCGCGTACCCGACCTGAAGATGTCGATGGCGGGGAAGACCCGTTTGTCCACCAACCGTCGATCCAGGACCAACTCGCAGTTGCCGGTCCCCTTGAACTCCTCGAAGATGACGTCGTCCATCCGGCTGCCGGTGTCGATCAGGGCTGTAGCCATGATCGTTAAACTCCCACCCTCTTCGATGTTCCGTGCCGCCCCGAAAAACCGCTTGGGGCGCTGGAGCGCATTGCTGTCCACGCCGCCGGAGAGTACCTTGCCGCTCGGCGGAACGATGGTATTGTAGGCCCGTCCCAATCGTGTAATGGAATCCAGCAGGATCACGACGTCGCGCTTATGTTCCACCAGCCGTTTGGCCTTCTCGATCACCATCTCGGCCACCTGGACGTGGCGCGTCGCCGGCTCGTCAAAGGTGGAACTGACCACCTCTGCCTTCACGGACCGCTGGAAGTCGGTCACCTCCTCGGGTCGCTCATCGATCAGCAGAACGATCAGGATCACCTCGGGATGATTCTTGGTAATGCTGTTGGCGATCTTTTGCAGAAGGATCGTCTTCCCGGTCCGCGGCGGGGCGACGATCAGCCCGCGCTGCCCCTTGCCGATCGGGGTCAGGAGGTCCATCACCCGCATATTCAGCTCATCCTGTGTCGTCTCCAGCCGGATCCGTTGATTCGGGAAGAGAGGGGTCAGGTTATCGAAGAGGATCTTGTCCTTGATCAACTCCGGATTTTCGAAGTTGACCGCCTCAACCTTGAGGAGGGCGAAATAGCGCTCACCCTCCTTGGGAGGTCTGACCTGTCCCGATACGGTGTCGCCGGTCCTGAGGTCGAAGCGCCGAATCTGCGACGGCGAGACGTAAATGTCGTCCGGCCCCGGCAGGTAGTTATAGTCCGGTGCTCGCAGGAAGCCAAACCCATCCGGCAACACCTCGAGCACCCCCTCCGCGAAGATCAGTCCGCTCTTCTCGGTTTGCGCCTCGAGGATCTTGAAGATGAGCTCTTGTTTACGGAGGCCGCTCGCGCCCACAACGTTGAGCGTCCGGGCAATGGTGCTCAACTCAGAGATGGTCTTCTCCTTCAACTCGACGATATTCATCGAACCACCCCTGGGGAGCGCCGTCGCCGTCTCCTTCGCCTCTGACGCACCGGACCGCCTGGTCGATTCAGATACTGGTGGGGCCATCTACGCAAACTCCTCTTCCGTAAGTCGATACGACTGTTGACGATGACTCTACTTCGCGAATGTCACCCATTGCTCGCCTGTTCTTCGAACCAGCCTGCAGCATGACGCCTGTCAATATCGGAAGCCGGTCATCTGAAACAAGGCCCCTGCCGGACGCATGGGAAATAATGGTCTGATTTGGAAAGCCAGATGAGTTAGATCTTAGGCAGCGTCGGTCTCACGCCTGTGATCATGATTCAGGACCGACCGACAAACGACACTCTGGAGAAGTCGATACCTCAGCGAGATTGTCAATCTAAACTTAGTAGAGCCCATACCCTTTGTCAAGCCTTTTTTCACGGCGCGACCTTCGCGGACAACTGGTCCCACACCGCCCGCACCCGTCGCGCCATCTCTTCGAGCGACCCCTCATTCTCGATGACATAGTGGGCGTAGCGTCGCTTCTCCTGTGGCGGCATCTGCGCCCGAATACGCCGCATCGCGTCATCCCGGCTGAGGCCCCTGAATCGAACCAGGCGCTCGATCCGAACCGCCTCGCTCGCCTCAACAAGAATCACCGCATCACAGCGAGTATGCCATCCGCTCTCAATCAGTAGTGCTGCATCGACCAGGCAGACCGCGCTCCCCGACCCCGCTGCCTGCCGGATACGACGTTCGCACTCGACGATGATAGCCGGGTGCAGCAACGCCTCCAATCGCCGGCGAGCGTCGGCGTCGGCAAACACGATGGCGCCCAATCGCTGACGATCGAGGCCTCCGCTCATTCCGACGATTTCTCGGCCGAATGCCGCGGCGACCGCCTCGAACAGCGGCTGATCGGGCTCGACCAGTTCGTGAGCCACCTGATCCGCATCGATGACTGTCGCCCCCAACTCCTTGAACATCGCGGCGACCGTACTCTTACCCGAACCGATGCCCCCTGTCAGACCGATCACGATCATCCGCCGACCGTCCTGCCCGCTAGGCATGAGCCTCAGCCCAGTTCACGCCGATTCCGAGGTCCACCTGCAGCGGGACGCAGAGCGTCGCCGCCCCCTCCATCTCCTCGGTGGCAATACGAGTGATGAGATCCAACTCGGCGTCTGGCACCTCAAACAGCAGCTCGTCGTGGATCTGTAAAATCATTCTCGCGCCCAACCGCTCCGATTGCAGGCGCCTGAAGATAGCGATCATGGCGACCTTGATCAGGTCGGCCGCCGATCCCTGTATCGGGGTATTGATCGCCAGCCGCTCTCCGAGTTGCCGAACCGTCTGATCGGCGCTCTTAAGCTCTGGAATGGCCCGGCGACGCCCCCACAGCGTGTTCACGAAGCCTCGCTCCGTCGCCTCGCGCACCGTCCGGTCGATATACGACTTGACCCCGTGATAGATCTGAAAATATCGGTTAATGTAGAGAGCGGCCTCCTCCTGCGACATATCGAGTTCCGACGCCAGGCCGAAGGGACTCATCCCGTAGACGATACCGAAGTTGATGACCTTGGCCCGTCGCCGCATCTCTGCCGTCACCGCCTCGGGCTCTACCCCGAAGATCTCCGCCGCTGTACTGCGGTGCACATCGGCACCCGCCGTGAAAGCGGCAATCAACGCGCAATCCTGCGAGAGGTGCGCCAGGATCCGCAGCTCGATCTGAGAATAGTCGGCCGACAGCAGGCGATGTCCTGCCGCAGCCACGAACGCCTGGCGAATCCGTCGCCCCAACTCGGTCCGAACGGGGATATTCTGAAGGTTCGGCTCACTGGAACTCAGGCGGCCTGTCGCCGCGACTGTCTGATTGAACGAGGTATGAATACGCCCGCTCGCGCGATCGGCAAGCCGAAGCAGCACATCCACATAGGTCGATTTGAGTTTCGCGAGGCTCCGATAATTCAGGACCTCTGCGGGCAGCTCATGGGTGGCAGCCAACCGCTGGAGTACCTCCATATTGGTGGAATAGCCGGTCTTCGTCCGTTTCAGCGGCGCAAGCTTCAGTCGCTGAAACAACACCTCGGCTAACTGCTTGGGTGAGTTGATGTTGAAACGCTCACCCGCCAGGGCGAAGATGCGCGACTCGATGCGACTCAGCTCACCCTCCAGTTCCTTCCTCAACTCCTCGAGCTGGTCGACATCTACCCTGAATCCGATCCCCTCCATCGAGGCCAATACCTCGATCAATGGCATCTCGATGCCGGCGAACAGCGGCAGCAGTCCGGACCGCTCCAGCCTCAGCCGCAACACCTCTTGGAGCTGCCACGCCAGATGCGCCTCCTCGGCTGCCCGGTTCATAACCTGCTCACGCCTATCCCCTCCCTTCTCAATCCCGGAATCGGCAGCGACGGCGATGCCCAACTGCTCCAGCGCCACGGTCGAAAGGGAATGATCCGATCGGTTCGGATTCAGGAGATAGGAGGCCACCATGGTATCGAAGGTCAATCCCTTCAGGCCGATCTCCTTTCGTGCGAGGGCGACCATCGCACGCTTGAGATCGTGACCGATCTTCGCAGGTGTCTCACCGGACAAGACCGGACGGAGGCGCTCCAGATTTGCATCGATTGCCGGAGAAGAGAAGCAGAGCGCCACATCAGGTTCATTGCAGAAGACCAGGCCATGGAGTGATTTGTCGGTCTGCCCGTCGTTATCCGACGCGACCGCAATAGCCACACTGGCGGAGGCCAGAAGGGCACGCGCGCACGCATCGGCCTCTGCCCCACGATCAAGAATCACGACGCGGAGCGCGCTGTTCGACGACATAGGGGCAAATGCCCGTTGGAGCCCCGCAAATCCCAGCTCTCGAAAGAGGGCGTGCAACGCGTGCCGGTCCGGCGACGGCGGCGTGAGCTGTGCGAGATCCAATTCAGCCTGGAGATCGGTCCTGATGCGGGCCAACTCACGGCTGAGTCTGGCCTGCTCAATCCCGCTTCTCAGGGCCTCTCGAGCCCTTACGGGCTTGACCTCAGGCAGGTGCGCGATTGCCGCTTCGATGCTTCCAAACTGTTGGATGAGACTCCTGGCGGTCTTCTCCCCGATTCCGCGCACGCCGGGGATATTGTCGATCGCGTCGCCCATCAGCCCCATCACCTCCACGACCTGACCGGGGGGGACGCCGAAGCGCTTCAGGACCGCCGATTCGTCGTACGCTGTAGCCTTCATGGCGTCGTAGACGCGGATCCCGGGCCCAACGAGCTGGAGCATGTCCTTATCGCCCGTTGCAATGGTGACACGGTCACCCCGCGCCGCCGCCCGTTGTGCGAGCGAGCCGATCAGATCGTCCGCCTCCTGTCCCGGTTGCGTCAGGAGCGGGATGCCCATCGCCTCCACGACTCGGTGGATATACGGAAGCTGGCGGCTCAGATCGTCGGGCATCGCTCCGCGATTGGCCTTATAGTCGGCGTAGTGCTGGTGTCGCTCGGTCGGCCCGGCGGAATCGAAGACGACGACGACCGCATCCGGCCGCTCGTCCCGGATGATCTTGATCAGCATATTGGTGAAGCCGTAGACGGCGCCGGTCGGAACCCCCTCGCTGCTGCTGAGGGGCGGAAGCGCGTGGTAGGCCCGAAACAGGTAGGAACTCCCGTCGATGAGATACAGCGATCTGCCTGCCATCGGTCAGTATCCTCTACGCAGGCATGCCGTTGCGGAAGGGTGGATCAGCCGAACAGATTCTTGACCTTATCAAAGAAACTCTGGACCAGCGGACTCCCGTCGCCGTTTTCCAGGGCGGCGTATGCTTCGAGCAGTTCGCGCTGCTTCGTGGTCAGTCGTTTGGGCACCTCGACTACGACCCTGACCACCAGGTCGCCTTGATCGTGGCCGCGCAGGCGCGGCACACCCTTGCCGCGAATGCGGAACTCGGCGCCCGGTTGGGTCCCGGACGGGATCTTGAGCTTCGTCATCCCGAAAAAGGTTGGGATCTCCAACTCGTCCCCCAACACCGCCTGGACAAACGTGACCGGGACCTCACAGTACAGGTCATCGCCATGCCGCGCAAAGAGCGGATGCTCCTTTACGGTGATGACAACATACAGATCGCCCCGGTCCCCCCAATGGGGACCGGCCTCCCCCTCGCCGGTCAGCTTTAAGCGTATCCCTGTCTCAACCCCGGCAGGGATCTTCACCGTCAGGGTCCGCTCGGATCGTGACCGCCCGGTGCCCCGGCAGTCGCGGCACCGATGTTCGATGACACGCCCCTCGCCTCGACAGGCCGAACAGGTCTGACTGATGGTGAGAAAGCCTTGCGAGTACCGGACCTGGCCGCTGCCGCGGCAGGACCGACACGCGACCGGAGATGTGCCGGGCTTCGCGCCGCTCCCCTTGCAGGCGCCGCAGGGCTCCATCCGGGGGATGGTGATCTCTTTCTCCACCCCGAGGATCGCCTCCTCAAGGTTGATCTCCAGGTTGTAGCGCAAATCCGCCCCTCGCGAGGCAGCCCGCCGACCGGATCCTCCAAAGAACCCCTCGAACAGGTCCTCAAATACCGACCCGAAGCCGGCCTCGCCAAACCCCCCGAAGCCGGCCCGTTCTCCGGCAACGCCGAACCGGTCATAGGCCGCCCGCTTCTCGGGATTGTTCAGGATCTCGTACGCCTCGGCAGCCTCCTTGAATTGCTCTTCCGACGCCTTATTGTCGGGGTTCTTGTCGGGGTGATATTTGTGGGCCAGCCGACGATAGGCCCGCTTGATCTCATCGGGACCGGCATCCCGATCTACCCCCAGCACCTCATAGTAGTCGCGCTTGCTCATGACTCAGATGTTTCGAATTTCGGATGTTGGGTTTCGGGTCTATCCTCACCGACGCTCGACGCTCGACACTCGACACTCGACACTGGTGTTTTCGATACCTTCACCATCGCCGGCCGCAACAGGCGCCCTTCCAGGAGGTACCCTTTTCGAATCTCCTCGACGGCGATATTGTCGCGACCATCCGTCGACTCTGTCTGAGCCACAGCCTGATGGAAGTTCGGATCGAACTCACGGCCCAATGCCTCGATCGGTTTAACCCCGACCTTTTCCAGGGTCGTCAGGAAGAGCCGAAGAATAATATCGACCCCCTCTGCAAGACCTTGGACGTCGCTGCCGACACGCGCCGTCGCGACCGCATGTTCCAGGCTGTCCACCACAGGCAGCAGTTCAAGAATCAGCCCTTCGTTCGCGAATCTCACAAACTCACTTCGCTCCCGGGATGCCCGCTTCTTGTAGTTCTCAAACTCCGCGTGCACGCGAAGGAGACGGTCATTGAGGGCATCCACCTCCGCAGTCCGTTCCTTAAGTTCGGCCTGCAGCTTGCCGATCATCGCCTCCAGCTCGGTTGTGGGGGCGGCGGGACCCTCATGAACGGTACCGCTTGTCGGTGCTGTGACGTCTTGATTTTCCTGATTCATGGTCCGATCGACTCCTATCTGTTCAACGACAGAGTCGGCAGGCTATCCGCCGGAACTATACATCCGCCTCTGTCAGCAGCTTGCTCACAACCCTGGCCGTACAATCGACAAGGGCCACCATGCGGTCATAAGCGATCCGTTTCGGTCCAACGATGCCGAGTACGCCAATAACATGATCCCCGCTCTTATACGGCGAGGCAATCAGGCTGAGGTCGCGCATCTCCCTCATCTCACTCTCTCGACCGATAATTACCCGCAACCCCTCATAGGTCAGGCATTGATCAAGAATCTTCACCAGCTTTGATTTTTCCTCAAAGGCTGCGAAGATATGCTTCATCTTGTTGATGTCGGCAAACTCCGGCTGATGCGCGATGTTGGCCGCCCCTCCGATATAGACCTGTTCTTCCTCACCCTCCAGCGTCTTATTGCTGAGCTCCAGTGCCCGCTGCATCAGGCGGTTAAACTCATCGCGCTCCTCGGCCATTCGCGCAATGATCCGGTTTCTGACCTCGTGAAGGGTCACCCCGCCCAAAACACTGTTCAGATAGTTGGAGATCCGATCCAGTCCCGGCTGCTCGATCAGCTCGTCGATGGCAATCACCTTCTGCTGAACGAGTCCGGAATCGGCCATCAGGACCACCAGAATCCGCTCCCGGTTCAGGTGGACAAAATTGATGCGCCGCCACGTATTCTGTGCAAATCTCGGCGCAAGCACGACCGATGCGTATCGCGACAAATCGGAAAGGATTCGGCTGACCCCCTGCACCAGCTCCTCGGCCTGACCGCGGCTAGGACGGATTCCCTGTTCGATCCGACTTTCCTCGACCCTCGACAATCGAGGACGCTGCATGAGACTGTCGACGTACAAGCGATACCCGGAATCGGTTGGGATCCTGCCGGCCGACGCGTGCGGTTGAGAGAGATAGCCTTCCTCCTCCAGATCCGCCATCACGTTGCGGATGGTGGCAGGGCTGAGGTGGCCCAGGTGGTGTCTCGCGATGCTTCGGGACCCGACAGGCTCCCCGGAGGTGATATAGTCATGGATAATCACCTTCAGGACCTGACGCTCCCGTGGAGTCAGTTCATGTGTCCGCATGAATCCCTCGTCCCCCCCTTGCGCCTTCTTCGGCTCTTGGCACTCTCTCGCGGAGAGTGCCAAATCACAAAAAAATCCTAAGAAAAACGGCTACTATTGTCAAGCGGTTTTGCCGCCGTCCCACGCGGAGTCTACGGACCGGAATCAGAGAAGTTGGACAACCAGTTCGTTGGCTACGAGAAGCCCACGCTCTGTGATCTGTACCCGCCCTTCCCGTACGCGAAGAAACCCATCGTCCAGAAAGCGAGCGACCCGATCAGACGCCGCAAGGTCTTGAATACCCAGGAGGTCCGTGAACGCCTGCACGTCCAATCCGGACCGAAGCCGCAGTCCCAACATCAGACGCTCGGATCGCACCATCTCGACAGACAGCACTTCGCCGCCGGCTACGGCGGCCCCTCGCTCGGCCATCGCGCAGACGTAGCGTGCGGGCAGTGATTCATTGTAGTACCGACGTCCGGCGAGGAATGAGTGGGCCCCCGCCCCCAGGCCGAGGTACTCCTGGTGTTGCCAGTAGACCAGATTATGCCGACATTGAAAGCCTTGACGCGCGAAGTTGGAAATTTCGTACTGCTCAAAGCCGGCCTCGCGCAACCGGTCGACAGCTAAACGGTACATCGCCGCCTCCGTCTCTTCGTCGGGGAGCCCAATGTCGCCCCTGGACGACTCAAGCTGGAGCGGCGTCCCGTCCTCGAGAATCAGCCCGTAGGCAGAGATGTGCTCAGGACCTGCGCCGATCGCCCAGTCAAGGGTCTCCGACCAGTCGTCCGTACTCTGATCGGGCAGGCCGAACATCAGGTCCAGATTGATATTATCGAAGCCGGCCTCCCGCATCGACCAAAAGGCTCGTTCGGCCTCCCAGGCCGTATGGGCGCGTCCGATTCGTTGGAGGAGTCGGTCCTGAACCGCTTGCACCCCTGCGCTCAGGCGGGTCACCCCGCCCTCTCGCAACGCACAGAGTTTCGGCAGGTCGACCGTCCCAGGATTGACCTCGAGGCTGACCTCTGCATCGTCCTCGACGGTAAAGGTCGCCCGGCAATGATCGAGGATGCCGACCAGTTGCGACGCCTGGAGTATCGAAGGCGTCCCGCCGCCGAAGAAGACGGAACAGACGCGCCGGTCTCGGACCGCTTCTGCGCACGCCCTCGATGCGATCTCTCGCGCCAGCGTCTCCAGATATTGTGTAATCTGACCGGTATCAATGCGATAGCTGTTGAAGTCGCAGTAATGACAGCGTGACAGGCAATAGGGAATGTGGATGTATACACCGAGGGGTTGGGCGTAAGGGGTAAGGCGTGAGGAGTAAGGAGAAGAGTCTGAACTCGACACTCGACACTCAACGCTCGACACTGCGTTCATCGCACCAGCATCCCGATCCGATCCCAGCGCGGCCGGAAACGCTCGTGATCCCACGACCAGTAGATGACGAAGGCCTTCCCTCTGATCTTCTTCATATCGAGCAAACCCCAAAACCTGCTGTCCATGCTGTAGTCCCGGTTGTCACCCATCATAAACAGGTGGCCAGGCTCGACGACAACCGGACCAAAATTGTCCCGCGACGAACCCGGATCATCGAACGCGGCTGGATCCAGGTGGATGGCGTACGGCTCAGTCACCGGCTGATCGTTGATGTAGAGCTGTTTGGCCCGAATCTCCACCTTGTCACCCGGCAGACCGACCACCCGCTTGATGAAGTCTCTCCCTTCATCCTGAGGGTACTTGAAGACGATGATGTCGCCATGTTGGGGGTTCGTGAACCAGAAGAGGAACTTGTTGACTAAAATGTGGTCGCCGACCTGGAGCGTCTGCAGCATCGATCCGGATGGGATCTTGAAAGCCTGGACCACAAAGGTTCGAACCACCAACGCCAGGATAACGGCAATGACCACGGCCTCCGCATACTGGCGCGCAACCGATTTATCGGACTTCGCGTTCGGCCGCGGGGCCCGCTCCTGATCCTCCTTCACTGTCTCATCCGCTGTCTGTCGTCTCATGGCGTTTTGACCTTCAGGACTGCCATGAAGGCCTCCTGGGGAATCTCGACCCTGCCGACCTGCTTCATTCTGCGCTTCCCCTCTTTCTGGCGCTCCAACAGTTTTCGCTTGCGGGTAATATCCCCGCCGTAGCATTTGGCCGTGACGTTTTTGCGTAAGGGGCGCACGCTTTCTCGCGCGATCACCTTACCGCCAAGCGCAGCCTGGATCACCACCTCGAAGAGCTGTCTGGGAATCAGCTCCCGCATCTGTTCCACCAGCATCCGGCCCCTGAGATACGCCTGCTCCCTCGGCACGATGCACGAGAGCGCATCCACCGGTTCACCGTTGACCAGGATGTCCAGTTTCACCAGGTGACCCTCCCGATAATCGATGAATTCATAGTCCAGCGAGGCGTAGCCGCGGGTAGCCGACTTGAGTCGATCATAGAAATCCATGACGATCTCGTTGAGCGGGAGGTCGTAGGTGATGACGACCCGGCCGCCCTCCATATACTCGACACCGCGCTGGATCCCGCGCTTTTCCTGACAGAGCGCGAAGATCGGCCCGACGTACTCGCCGGGTGCCATAATGGAGGCCTTGATGTACGGCTCTTCAATCCATTCGATGGCCTGCGGCGAAGGCAGATCGCTGGGGTTGTCCACCTCAACCACGGTCCCGTCACTCTTGGAGACCCGGTAGACCACAGTCGGCGCGGTCGTGATCAGCGTCAGGCCAAACTCGCGCTCCAGCCGCTCCTGAATGATCTCCATGTGGAGCAGACCGAGGAACCCGCACCGAAAGCCGAATCCCAGGGCCACCGACGTCTCCGGCTCAAAGCTGAAGGAGAAATCGTTCAACTGAAGCTTCTCCAGCGCCTCCTTCAGTTCCAGGTACTGTTCGCTCTCGGTCGGGTACAGACCGGCAAATACCATCGGCCGGACCTCTTTGAAGCCGGGCAGCGGCGCCGCCGTCGGTCGGTCCTCGGCCGTGATGGTATCTCCGACCCTCGTGTGGCGCACATCCTTGATCCCGGCGATGATGTACCCGACCTCTCCGGCCGACAGCGAATCCGTAGGACGCATCTGCGGGGCAAAGACGCCGACCTGCATCACGTCGAACGCCGCGCCGGTGGACATCAGGAGTATCCGCATCCCCGCACGCACCTGGCCTTCATACAGCCGGACGTAAACGATCACCCCCTGGTAGGGATCAAATGACGAGTCGAAGATCAGTGCCCTCAGAGACGCGTCAGACGCGCCAGTGGGAGGCGGAATCCGCTTGATGACCGCCTCGATGACCTCTTCGGTCCCGATCCCGCGCTTGGCGCTGCACAGGATCGCCTCGGACGCATCGATGGCCAGGGTCTCCTCGATCTGCGCCTTGACTCGCGGGATATCGGCATTCGGCAGGTCAATCTTGTTGATGACCGGGATGATAGCCAGGTCGTGCTCCATGGCGAGGTGCACATTGGCCAGCGTCTGCGCCTCGACGCCCTGGACGGCATCGATCACGAGCAAGGCCCCCTCGCACGCCGAGAGGCTTCGTGAGACCTCGTAACTGAAGTCCACATGACCGGGCGTATCGATCAGATTCAGGATATACTCCGGTGCACCGTGACGTTTGTAGTGGAGGCGGACGGCCTTAGCCTTGATGGTAATACCCCGTTCCCGCTCGAGGTCCATGCGATCCAGGACTTGGGCCTCCATCTCGCGAGGCGGCAGCGCCCCGGTCGCCTCCAGAATCCGATCAGCCAGGGTTGACTTACCGTGATCGATGTGCGCGATGATGGAGAAGTTCCGAATCTGTTGCAGATTGGTCGCCATCACATTACGGGCAGGGAAGAAGACCGGCCATTACCAATCTCGATCTCCGACAAAGTCAACCATCAGGACAAGCGAGCGCTTGGCAGCCGAATCCGGAAAGCTGCTGAGCGATGTCTTCGCCTTCTTCAGGTAGGTGCGAACCAGCTCCATGGTCGCCGGAACGGCGCCGTACCGTTCCACCATCGCCTTGACCTCTGCCAAGTCGGTCTCCCCGAGCGTGGTCTGCGCGGCCAACTCGCGGATCCTGCCCCGATCGGCCTCCGAACCGGCCCACATCACATGCAGGATCGGAAAGGTCACCTTCCCCTCCTTGAAGTCGTTCCCCACCGGTTTACCCAACCGGTCCTCTTCGGCCACAAAGTCCAGCGCGTCATCGACCAACTGGAATCCAATCCCCAGATTCAGACCGAACTCGGTTAATGCCGCCACCTCGTCCATCGGTCTGCCGGCGATCAGGGCGCCGGTTCTGCACGCAACGGAAATCAGGGCGGCGGTCTTTGCCGTGATGATGTCCAGATACTCGTGATACGCAAGGTCGAGGTTTCCGGCGTTCTGGACCTCGCGTACCTGACCCTCAATCATCAGAACCGTCGCATCCGCGAAGGCCCGCATGACCGCCAGATCACCATCGATCACCAGCATCTGGAGCGATCTGGCGTACAGAAAATCGCCCGCCAGCACAGAGATCTGCGAACCCCAGGTACTATTGGCCGAGGGCAGCCCGCGGCGCTTATCGGCCCGATCGATGATATCATCATGAATAAGCGTGGCCGCGTGCATGTATTCGGCCACGACCGCCAGATCGATGTGACGCGAGCCGCTATCATAGCCACAGAGCTTGGCCGACAGCAACAGCAACGCAGGTCGGACCCGTTTCCCGCCGCTCTTGAGCACATACCGGATGATCTCAGAGATCAACTCCACATCACCGCTGATGTCTTGGAGGAGCCGCTCTTCAACCAGGGCAAGTTCGGAAGTCACAGGAGAGAGAATCGTCTCAGCAATCACGTGCGCGCCTCTTTAACCGGTTCCGCCATTCAGACCACGACGGGTAGAGTATAGGACATACCCCCCTCGCCTGTCCAAGGGGAAAATGTCCGGGATTTCCCGCAGGCGGGTCTCTGCAGCGGTCTTGGCGATGATGAAGAGCCGTCCATGATCGACGACAAGACGCCGAAACTCGGCCTCCTCACCCTTTCTGATGATCATAACCGGTCGTTCCGAGTAAAACACCAGGCTGGGCGCGTTCAGGTTGTAGGCTACCAGACGGTCGTCATGGCGAAGCTCGTGTCTGGCGAGAAGCGCAAAGTCGTGCAGAGCCCCCTGAAGGCTCTCCTGGATCGCCGGGGCAATCCGTTCTACGGCCAGGACGATACTCACAACCATGGTGCCCGCCATCGCAGCCGTCGCCACATCCGCCTTCCCTCTTCGTCTCGCCGCAATCGCCAGGGTAAGCCCAACCGCGAAGAGGCAGGCCAGCGCATACGGCGCCATCCCGAAGTCAAACGGGGGGATATCCGGCGCCTCACGAAGTCGAATACGATCGGCGATGAACGGCAGGAGAAGGAGGGTTACGGTCAACACACCGGTCGCCCCGGCCATGAGCCCATCGGATATTCGCACCCATCCCCCGGCCTGCCGTCGCTCGTCACGATCAGAATCGCCGGCAATCCCCGCCAGAAGAGCGAGCGCCGGGACGGCAGGAAAGATATAGGAGGGGAGTTTCGTGCGGGAGAACGAGAAAAAGAGCACAATCACGCCGGCCCACAGCCACAGAAACAGCAACAGCTCCTGTCGTTCGGTCAATCCGGCACGGAGTCGACGGCGGATTGTCCAGAGCCGACCAAAGGCATCGGACAGCATCCCGCTCCATGGGAAAAAGCCAAGAATGATCACCGGCAGGAAATACAAGGCGCCCCCGACATGACCCGATATGACACCCAGATAACGATTCAGATGGTGTTGGACAAAAAATCCGTAAACAAACGTCCATCCGTGCTCACGCAACACCAAGACATACCAGGGCAGCACGACCGCGCTGAACAGGCCGATACCGGGCAACAGGCGGAGTTTGGAAAGGCCGTGACGGCCCTTTCTGCGAATAGCCAGAAACAGGCCGACAACCAGTCCGGGGAGCAGCAGACCGATGGGGCCCTTCGTGAGTACGGCGAGCGCGATGGCAGCATACCCGGCAAGTGAAAAATGGTGGCCCACCGCATCGTCGGCCAGATAGAGGTCGAAAAACCCGAACAGCGCCACGGTCATACAAAAGGTCAGCGTCATGTCGGTGACCGCCGCCCGCGCCAACACGACGGTCCCGGCATTTGTGGCAAAGGCCAGCGCGGCAATCAGCGCGGCCCGTTCGCTGAGCCGCCGTCGTCCGAATAGATAGATCGACAGTGTAAGACCGGTCGCAAAGACGGCGGACCAGACGCGGGCCGCATACTCGCCGACCCCGAATCCTTTATAGGCCAGTGCGATCAGCCAGTAGAAGAAGATCGGTTTGTCAAAACGAGGCCGGAAATTGAAATGGGGTGTGACCCAATCGCCGGAGATCACCATCTCCCTCGCCGCCTCGGCATAAGCCGGTTCGTCGGCGTCAAATAGTAACAGCGTATCCAGGCGGTAGAAAAAGAGGAGAAAGCTTGCAGCAAGAAGGAGGGTCGTCGCCGCAACCGCCCGGACCCATCGGCGGGGGCCGGCTGCCGCAGGCAGCGCCTTCTCAGATAGGCTCATGTACTGAAGAAGGTGCCGCCAGTCGACAGATGAACCAACCGGAGAGGATCCCGACAACGGCCCCCGCCACCACATCGGATGGGAAGTGCTTCGCCAGATAGACCCTGGAGAGGGCAACCAGGACGGCCAGTCCGTATAAGGGTACCGCATACCTCGGATAGCTGCGGGCAAGGACAAATGCCAGGGCAAATGCGGTGACGGAATGGCCGGAAGGAAAGGAGATCAAGCCGGCGCCCTTGCCCAGGCAAGGAAACTCGACGAAGAACTCGCCTGACTGTTCGGTCAGCGGCCGCGCTCGGCAGAACAGGTTTTTTAAGATCTGGCCGGACAGACCGCTGACGATCACCGCAAACAGCCCGAGTCGCCCCGCCACTGCCTCTCGTGGCCTCCCGGTCAACCGGCCACAACCGAACAGGACGACCGCGATACCGGCGTCTATCAATCCGTATCCGATGGCCGTGATGACGGTCGCTACCTGCAGTCCCCAGTCGCTCTGCACCGATAGGATCAAGCCCTTCACCGGACCGTCGACGCGCCAGACGAGGAAGGGGAGTACGATCAACAATGCGGCGGTATAGCTCAAGACCTTGACGTCAAATGACCGGACGAGAGACGTTGGCGGCTTCTGGTAATCGGACAATCTTCTCGATGACATCCTTATCTACGATCTTACAGCAGATCGCGCCTCTTGGCGTCGAATTCTTCTTTTCCGATCTCACCCCGGGCATACCGCTTCTTGAGAATCTCCAGGGCCGACTCCTCTGAACGTTGAACAGACTGGATCCGGGAACCGGCGTGCCAGAGCCAGCGTACCGCCAGCACCAGCACCAATACGATGAGCAACCAGAAGGCTGTGAACATGATCATCCAGAGGATCCCCCATCCCCAGAACCAGGAGTCATGCGTCATCCCCTCCCACCCCATCATCATGCCGTATTTCCCTCAGAGGTATAGCTCTCCGGTATCAGGGCTCGATCTTGGAGCCCAGCAGATCCAGAAATTTGCGCATCCACTCCGGATGGCCGGGCCAGGCGGCCGCCGTGACGAGGTTACCGTCGACATACGCGTTGGAGAAGCCGGCGTTCACCTCTTCCCACTTGGCACCAGCTCGGACCAACTCCGGTCGTACGGCCGGATAGGAGGTACACCGTTTACCCTCCACGACGCCGGCCGCCGTCAAGAGCTGCTGACCATGGCAGATCGAGGCGATCGGCTTATTCTCCTTCGCAAAGTGACGCACGATGTCAAGTACCCTCTCGTCCAGGCGAAGGTACTCCGGTGAGCGCCCTCCCGGAATCACCAGGGCATCGTAATGCCTGGGTCTGACCTTGGCAAATGTCGCGTTCAGGGCGAAGTTGTGGCCGCGCTTCTCACTGTAGGTCTGGTCCCCCTCGAAGTCGTGGACGGCGGTCCGAACGGTTTCGCCGGCCTTCCTGCCCGGGCAGACCGCATGGACCGTATGCCCCACCATGGTCAACATCTGAAAGGGGACCATCGCCTCATAGTCCTCGACAAAATCCCCAACCAGCATCAGAATCTTCTTGGCCGCCATTGTCCGCCTCCTTCGATATATGAACTATGAACGCGATGTGTTCTGAACGGTGTGCCGATCCGAAGACTGTCTCAACCCGGCCTCAATCCACTTGAGGCGAGGCTACCAAAAGGCCGGTACCGGCGCAAGCGGATTTGAGAGCACGGTGCCGACGCGATCGAACCGTCGTACCTGGGGTTGACCCCTCACGAAGTACAATCGGATTGACGAGCCCATACACGTTTTGCTACGGTACAGTTCATCATCACCCATACTCAGTCATACAATCGTCATCACGCTCTTCACGGAGGATACGGATAGCAATGAAGCGATTCTTACAGTTGCTGGGAGAGATGCGGCAATACCGATTGGCACAGGCTAAGCTGGCGCTGCAGGAGTTGGTCACCGACGACGAACTGGTCATCGTGGTACCGGAGCAATCGCTGATAGCGGAGATTCAGCAGTGGGCCACCAGCCAGGGCTTGACGGTCGCCGCTCCGAAGAAGATGCTGGATGGGCTGGCCCGGTGGCAACTCTCGGTTAAAAAGGCCGTACCTGCGCCTGCCGTGGAGGCCAAGCCGGCTACAGCAGCGACAGCGGCAGCACCCGCCGCAAAACCGGCGCCTGCCACAACTCCGTCACCTGCCACGGCGCCGGCGGCAGCCGCACCGTCGACGCCTTCCGCCTCGCCGGCCGCTTCAGGCGCCCCCGCTGCAACGCCGACACCAACCGCTGCCCCAGCCCCCGCCGATGCACCGACGCCAGTGCTCATTAACAGCAAGCGCGGGTAAAGGGCAGCCCGGCTCCGCGGAATTCCTCGGTGGCTTCTGAGAGGAACAGCTTGGAAATCACGATGCCTTAGCGATAGGCCGATGAAACGTTTGAAGCCGGGTTGCACAGCACTCCGCAAACGCATTACTCGAGGCGGGCGCCGTGCTCGGCGAGCAGGGCCTTGAGGACCGAGCGGTGGCAGCGGGCCTCGTCGGCGCAGTAGCAGCCTACGGAAAAGGGCGTCTGATGCGACATGGCGGCCAGGAGGCCGAGAAGTCGATCGGCAGCAGGCTGCTTCATCTCGGCCCGATACCGCCTGACGAACGTCCGCCACTGCCGCTCATCCGGAGTGCTGAGCGCGATCTTGACAAGCTCTTCTGACGGCGCCAGCTCCGGCAGCCACACATCATAGAAGTTCCGTGACGCGTATTCACTCTTGGGTACCCCCCGGGGCGGACGCCGGACCGTTCCCAGGCGCAGCCCCTCACCGGGCATCCGCGGAGTCCCGAGCCGAACGACCCGAATTGCCACGACTATCACGCCTCCTTTGTGTTCGCGCCTAATCCATTTGCCCGAACCAGCCGCGCCGCGCCATCCACTTGGCCGATTCCAGCACAGGCGAAATCGTCGACGCCAACACGACGACAATCGCCCAATCTGTCAACGGCAGGCTTGAAGTGCCGAACGGCTCGTGCAGGAACGGCGTATGGATAATGGTAACCAACAGCATCAGTTCCCATGTCACCGCCAGATTCAACCACCAGTTGGCAAAAGGCCGACGCACTACCGAATGGCGGTCGGAGCGAAAGTTGTAAGCCTTGCAACATTCAATCAGCACCAGTGACACAAACGTCATCGTCATGGCATGCTCGATGCTCCGGCCGGAGTGCAGCGCCCATGCAAACAGGCCCAGGTTGGCGGCTGCGGACCAGAATCCGCCCGCCACCATGAGAGTGACGACAGGCCGGGTAAAGATGCCGGCACGTGGGTTGCGCGGCTTACGCCGCATCAAGTCGGGCTCGGGCGGATCTACGGCCAACGCCAATGCGGGCAAACCATCGGTGGCGAGATTCACATACAGGATCTGTACGGCCGTCAACGGCAGGGGCAGGCCCAGCAGTGTGGTTGCAGCCATCAGCACGATCTCGCCGATGTTGCACGAGAGCAGGTACATCAGATATTTCTTGATGTTGCCGAAGATGCCCCGACCCTCTTCCACCGCCGCAACAATGGACGCGAAGTTGTCGTCGGTCAGCGTCATGGCGGCGGCCTCTTTGGTGACATCCGTGCCGGTAATGCCCATCGCGATGCCGATATCGGCCTTCTTGAGCGCGGGCGCGTCATTGACCCCGTCGCCCGTCATCGCGGCTATGTGACCGTTCTTTTGCAGCGCCGTGACCACACGCAACTTATGCGCCGGAGATACCCGGGCATAGACATCGATATTTTCAACCTCGCGCTCCAACTCGGCCTCGCTCATCACCTCCAGCTCTGCGCCGGTCACGACGCGTCCGGTCTTGAGCAATCCTAATTCGCGCGCGACGGCTTGCGCGGTTAGCGGATGATCGCCGGTGATCATCACCGGCTTGATGCCCGCTTGTTCGCACGTATCAATCGCGGCCTTCGCCTCAGGACGCGGCGGGTCGATCATGCCCACCAATCCGAGAAAGGTCATGTCGTGTTCGGCGTTGTCCGGTGTTGCGCCCGGCTTGGAAGCTACCGCCAGCACCCTCAACGCCTCGCTGGCCATTCGGCGGGCTGTCTCCGAAATCATCGCCCGACCCCCGGCGTCAAGTACGCGTTCTCCCTCAACCGTCATCTGTCGAACGCACGAATCGAGGATAATTTCCGGTGCGCCTTTCGCGTAGGCGACAACGCCATCCGTCCCAGCGTGGAGGGTGGTCATGCGCTTGGTCTCGGAGGTAAAGGGGATTTCGCCCACGCGGGGGAATTGTGAATCGATGTCGGCCTTGTGGAGCCCGGCCTTGGCGGCGACAACAACCAATGCGCCCTCCGTCGGGTCGCCTTTGAGGTGCCAGCGGCCGTCGGCCTCACTGTGCACGATATGCGCGTCTGAGGCCAGCGCGGAGGCGCGCAGGAGCAGTATGAGCGGACCGGAAGGTTCAATGGGGAGGCCGTCGCACAAGAATTGGCCGTGCGGCTCATAGCCTGCCCCGGAGACATCCAGCATCTGTCCGGCCACAAAGATCTTACGAACCGTCATCTCATCCTTTGTCAGTGTGCCGGTCTTATCTGAACAGATTACCGACGTGCTGCCGAGCGTCTCGACCGCCGCCAGACGACGCATGAGCGCATGCCGTTTGACCATCCGCTGTACGCCGATGGCGAGTGAGATCGTCACGACCGCGGGCAGGGCCTCCGGGACGACCGCCACCGCCAGCGCAATCCCGAACATCAGCATCTCAATGAAGGGTTGCCCGCGCAAGAGGCCGAGGACAACAATGGCCGTCACCGCCACGAACGCGGCCCACGCCAGCGCGTGACCGACTTTGTCCAAGTTCTCTTGCAACGGAGTCCTGCCGGTCTCAACCGTCTGGAGCATTCGGGCAATCTTGCCAAACTCGGTACTCATGCCCGTTTCTACGACAACCACACGTCCCCGGCCATAGGTCGCAACGGTGCCCGCATACACCATGTTCTCGCGGTCGCCTACGGCCAGTTCACCGTTTGTGAGGGGCGCGGCACATTTGTCCACCGGAACCGATTCGCCCGTCAGCGCAGCCTCCTCGACATGCAGATTGACCGCCTCAATCACCCGGGCATCGGCCGGGATTTTGTCACCTGCCCGCACCAGGACAACATCACCCGGCACGAGGGCGCGCGCCGGAATCTCGACCTCTTCCCCATCGCGGAGGGCGGTGGCGGTCGGCGCGGCCATCTCACGCAATGCTTCCGTCGCGCGTTCGGCTCGATATTCCTGCACAAACCCCAACAAGACGGCAAACAGCACAATGATCGTGATCGCGATGGCTTCGATCCCGTGTCCCAGGAAGGCGGAGAGCGCCGTTGCCGCAAGCAGAATGAGGATCAATACGTTCTTGAGCTGCTCGAAAAGGATCGTCCACGGTGAGACGCGGCGGGCGGTTTGCAGTTCATTCGGCCCATGTTCGGCCAAACGCCGCGCCGCCTCGGTTCCTGTCAGACCGATAGGCGTAGCTTGCAGGCGGGTGAAGACAGTGTCGCTGGTGAGGGTGTGCCAGAGAATCGGGTCGGCTCCCCGTCGGGTTTCAGGAGGCCCCATTATTAACGAGAATCAGGCCGAGGCAAAAGCTCAAGCCGCCGAACAACCGCGTCATCCCGAAGCCGAGGGCAGACTGCGTGACGACGACGGTGAAAAAGAGCGCCCCCAGCGAGATAAAAGCACCGGCCAACACGGCCAGCGCCAGCAGCGTGAGCGCGTCGGTGCGCGCCTTCGCGACCCCGAGACTCTCGACCTTCCGCGCAATCTCGCGCGGCGGATAGGCGTCACTGAACGGCAGTTCTCTATCCATTCGCTTGGCACCCGCTATGGAAGCATCGCCCCCCTGTAGCGTCCGTCTCCATTGTTAGGTTACGCATAGTCCTTTTTGAACACGGTCGCATCATTACGCGATGCCGCCGGGGGCATGGCGGGATCGGAGCAGTACGTTTTTGGGGGGCAGGCACCCAGCAGGAATCTGACCCATCTCGCCCCAGTATATCCAGAGTCGCCTGTTGTGCTTTCACGCAGAGCCCGACAGACGGACGAGACATGCCAATGGTCAGATAATCAAAACCTGTTCTACTGAGCAGCCGAAATGGTTGTCGTCTCGAAGCCAAGCCGTTCGGACAGCTTGGTCGCCGCCGCCTTCACGAGCGGGGCGAGTTCGCATTCGATCCGCTCAAGGGAGAAACGGGTGATGGGGCCGGACAGACCGACACTGGCTACCACCTTTCGAGAGTAGTCCCGCACGGGGGCGGCAATACAGCGCACTCCGGGTTCGTACTCCTCATCGTCGACGGCATATCCGAGCCGAACCACCTCGCGGAGGTGGTCCCGGAATGCCTGAGGATCGGTAATCGTCTTCTGGGTCAGCGCACGCATCGGCTCCCGTTGAAGGATGTTGTCTAATCGGTCGGCCGACTCATAGGCCAGTTGGGCCTTGCCCGCGGCGGTACAGTGTATCGGCAGACGCCGTCCTGGAAACGACGCGACCCGGACCATCAGGCTGCTGTCCTCAACCAGGACATAGATGACCTCCGATCCGTCAAGCACAGCTAAATAGGCGGTTTCATTGCACTGGTTGACCAGCTCTTCGATAATCGGCCTGGCCTGGCGCCGAAAGCCAAGGTGATGCAGGAAGACATTGGCCACCTCGAACGGCTTCATTCCGAGGCGGTAGTTGGCGGTCTTTTTGTCCTGCTCGATATAGCCCCGAACCTCAAGGGTGGCCAGCAACCGAAAGACATTATTCTTGGGCAGGTGAAGCTTTTCGGCAAGCTCTGTGACGCCCAGTTCTCCTGTCTGATAATCGAACGACTCCAGGATGTCAAGCGCCCGATCAACCGACTGGACAAGGTAATCGGCCTTTTCTTTCTTTCGATGGTCCATACACGCCTCGTATACCATGCGGCAAAAAAGGCAACGCCTTTTCGGTACGCATTACCGCCGCTTTGCCTGGGATTCGATGTAACACGGAAGGAAAACGGTGTGACTATAAAAGGGCGTTCTATTTTTGTCAACGAAAAATTACCGGCTCAGGTGCCGGGTCTGGCCTCGAAGATCGCCGTGCCTGCGAAGCGACACCTCATCCAGCCGACGTACCTGGGCCAAAAAAGACACAGGCTGGTATGCCCAAGACGCCTTCCCGGAGCCTCTGGATCTCGTGCCCCTCATAGACCACATACTTGCGAATTGTGGGCAGTCCGGTCACCTCTTCAAGGCGGACTAACCGCCTGGCATCCTGAGGATGGACGCGATCTGCGTACTTGACCTCGATGGCCACCGCCCGATCCCTGTGCACCAGAAGGAAATCCACCTCCAACCCGTCGAGCGTTCGGAGATGACAGAGCCGCCACTCCGGATGAAAGGCCGAGAGCATCTTTTTCAACTCCGCTGCCACGATACTTTCATA
Source organism: Candidatus Methylomirabilota bacterium (assembly GCA_003104975.1). Classification (NCBI taxonomy): domain Bacteria; phylum Methylomirabilota (SeqCode); species Candidatus Methylomirabilota bacterium. The sequence continues at coordinate 142,414 of PQAM01000019.1, read as the reverse complement.
TTGCTGGCCGGTCATCCCCTCCCACTGACTGCTCAAGATCCGCTGAATCCCGACATCGATCATATAGAGCTTGGGGGACTTCATCAGCCGTTTGGCAGGGCTGATGAAGTACGGCTCCAACAAGATAGTCTGAAAGCTGAGGTCTAAGTAGTTGCAATAGTTGCGCGCGGTCTGAACGGAGACCCCGGCATCCCTCGCCAACTCGGAGTAGTTCAGGAGGCTGCCGGTCCGAAGAGCGATTAACTGTTCGCATTTCCGAAAGGGGGCGAGATCGCTGATTCGGGCAAGGTCTCGTAGGTCGCGTTGCAGATAGGTGGCAACATAGTTTTTGAGCCATTCCTTCCATTCCGACTCCTCAGGACCCTCCATCTGGGCCGGCATCCCGCCCCAGGCCAGATGCCGCTTCCACTCCCGGATGGACGCCCCCACAATCTCTCGGACCTTTTTGGGAGTAAGGACCTCGGGCGCCTGATTGCGATCCAGGCGGTCCAGTATGTCGGCAATCCAGGGCTTCGGGCTCTCCGGGAGCCGTTCAGCGAAGGCCAAGGGGTAGAGCTCTTTCACGGCGACCCGCCCGGCGAGGGATTCCCGGACCTTTCCGAGAAGCAGGATCTGGGCCGATCCGAGCAGCATGTACCGGTTGGTGCGTGTGGTATCGATCCCGTATTTCACGAGATGAAAGAGGGCCGGGACCTTCTGGGCCTCATCCAGAACCGCCTGCGGATACGTGGCGGCAAACTCCTCGCCTCCGATCTGTTCGAACTCCGCGTGGGTCAACGGATCGTCCAGATTGACGTAGGCCATCTCGGGACAGGCATGACGGGCCAAGGTAGTTTTCCCCACCTGTCTGGCCCCGGTCATGATGATGCCCCGCAGCGACCTCTGAGTGTTCCATTCCTCAATGGAAGCCTGAAGCCAGCGTCTAAGCATGTAAGTACAGTAGCACTATTGGCGTAATATTGCAATGATTATTATAAATAGATGCTGGAAAGCTGTGAGATCGGCGGGGAGAGTCAGAGGCGTCGGCATATTTGGCGACGCCGCCCCTCCCTGCGGGTGGAGGGCCCTTCGCCAGGCTCAGGGCCGCCCACCCGCAGGGAACCCAACCCTCAAATACTCAAATGGCCAACGTTGGGACGACTAGCGGGCGGCACGAAACCCGAAGTGGAACGCGTTCGACGGGGTGCTGAAGCCATCGACCGCGAAGACGCCGGCACCCGTGTCGCCGATCCAGTCGCCGCCGCGAAGCAACGCGCCGGGACCTGCCAGCGTGGACGCCCCGGCCAAGCAGTTGTCGTCACCCGAGCCGAACAGGTACAGGTCGGTGACACAGGCCGTGCTCAGCGGCGCCCGGTGCGGTCAGGGCCAGCCCGAGGCCGATTGCTACTGCAGCTACCACAAGCACGTTTCTTCGTCGCATCGCTTCTCTCTCCTGTGCGGACGAGGTCCGCGCCTCGTCTCGCGGTCTGGGGGTCCGCTGTGGAGCCCTCGAGTGCAGTGTCGAGCAGACTTATGCCTCGCGCGGCGCGTTTGGCCACCGCGAGGCGTCGGCTGCCATTCTTCACGCGAAAGCAGCTTACAAGGTCCTCCCCCCTTGTCAATACGTCTTTTGACGTAGTGGGTAACGGGCGCATGGAACACGGAACAGACATCGCATCCCTTGCGTGTTCCCTGTTTGACGGCTACGGATGATGTAACGGTGAGGTCATTCTGTCGACGGGTCACAACTGCGGGATTACACTACTGTAGTGTATCCAACGCTTCTTTACATGTCCCGTGCACCCTGAGCCTGTCGAAGGGTGAAGTATTTCAATAGGTTCCGTTCATGGGTTCGACAAGCTCACCACGAACGGATTGTAAAGGTATTTCTGAGACACTACACTAGGGGATGGGCTCTGCGGATCGGGATTCCGTAGGCGTCCTTACGGAGATGGGCTGCGCGGGACGTACGTCAGTCGGGTGCTGTGCGTAGCAGCTTCTCAAAGAGAGGAACCAGGGGTGGCAGCTCGTCCTGAACCGCTTTCCAGACGATTTCCCAATCGATCCGCTCGTAGCCGTGAACGATGCGGTTTCGCATGCCGCGTATCTGTGGCCATGGGATCTCGGGACAAGTTGCCTCGACGGAGGGCGGGATGTGTCGGGCGGCTTCACCAATAATCGTTAGATTCCACACGACCGCCTTTAACGTTTTCGTGTCTTCGCAAAACTGATCGTAGCTCTTGCCGCCGATATAGTTTTGGTTCTCTGCGATAGCATCCAGGATGTGCCGAATGCGGATTCTCCAGTCTGAGGACTTAGAGGGCATTGACAGCTTCCGCGAGGATGCCGTCCTTGAATTCCGGTAGGACGGCCCGTTTCAGAACGAGATCGACCTTATTCACGCTGAGCAGCTTTTCGAGATACTGCTCCGTCCCGATGACATGAAGGAGTCCTACCGGCCGGTCGAACTCCACCAGCAAATCCACGTCGCTGGCGTCGGTAGCTTCATCACGCACGACCGAGCCAAACAGCGCCAGCGACTTCACGCTAAATCGCTGCCGCAGCTCTTCCCGATGCTCGGCCAAGGTTTTCAGCGCCTCGTCACGCTTCATCACACGCTCCAGTCTTTTCTGCATCCATTCTATTCTATTCTCGAAACTTCCTGAAAGTCCTCAATCTAGCCGCTGCCTCTTCAGCCCTCGGGTCTGGCTTCGAAGATGGCCGTACCAATACGGACCAGCGTGGCCCCCTCTTCGATAGCGACCTCGAAATCGTGGCTCATCCCCATGGAAAGGTGTCGAAGCGGGTAATTGGGATAGAGCTTGGCCGCCTCATCTCGGAGCAGCCGGAGCCGGCGAAAGAAGGGGCGGACATCCTCAGGATGTTTCCGAAAGGGTGGGATCGCCATCAGGCCGTCGATGACGAGATTGGAAAACTGCCGACAGGCATCGAGCAATGGCACCAGATCGTGTTCAAGGATGCCGGACTTACTTGGTTCGCCCTCAAGATTGACCTCGACAAGAACCCGTATGCGTTTCTGCAGGGCGGCCCCATGCCGGTCCAAGGCGGCAGCCAGCTTGATCGAGTCGAGCGAATGAATCACCTCAAACAGCTCGGCGGCGGCTCGACTCTTATTGGTCTGGAGATGACCGATCAGATGCCATCTGATCGGGAACGCGCTGAGGAGGGCGATCTTGTCGGCCGCCTCCTGGATCCGGTTCTCGCCCAGCACCGTCGCACCGGCCTCGATCGCCTCCCGGATACGGGGCACCTGCACGGTCTTGGTGACGGCAATCAGTTCGACCTCATCGGGGTCCCGGCCGACACGGACAGCCGCCTCGGCCATCCGTCCCCTTGCCTGCTCGATTCGATCTCGTATCCGTTCCGCCAAGCCTACCCTTCGTGAGCTCCAGCCCCCGCATGCGCCGCCGACAGACGTGGCCCATCCGAGCGGCTGGTCGCCCGGAGCTCCGCGATCCCCTCAAACCGCAACAGCCGACGGCAGTTCGGACAGACGTTCTCCGATCCGCCGATCGGCAATAGGCAGTGGGGGCAGGTCGACATCGATCTGCCTGACAATAGAAAGATCTCGAATAGTTTGCTGAATCGCCTCATTGGCCTATCCTCCCTTCCCGAGCGCGCTGTGAAGAGGGGCTTCGCCAGGATCGTTAATCGGCTTGGCGCCGCAAAAAGGTCGGAATGTCCAACTCGTCGCCGTCAATATCCTGCGTTTTCAGCTCCAGGTCGCGAAGGTGAAACTGCTCGTCGGCGGTCTCGCGTCCGAGCGTCGCCCGCTTCCGAAGGAAACCGCCGCGCTCCGCCGCTTTGGCCGCATACGCCTTCATCTCGACCATTTTTGAAGATCCATCCTCGCCCGCCGAGGCGGCCACCTCGAACCCGGTGGCAATCACCGTCACGCAGACACTGTCTTTTAGCGATTCGTCGATCACGGCGCCGAAGATGATATTGGCTTCCTGGTGAGCCGACTTGCAGATCGTGGAACTGGCCTCATTGACCTCGTACAGCGAGAGCGCCGGACCGCCGGTGATACTGATAAGCACGCCCCGGGCGCCATCGATCGAGACGTTTTCCAGAAGCGGGCTGTTGATCGCCTTGAGAGCGGCCTCGGAGGCGGCGTCCTCTCCCGACGCCACACCGATCCCCATCATGGCAATCCCGCGCTCAGACATGATGGTCTTGACATCGGCAAAGTCCAGGTTGATCAGGCCCGGCACTACGATGAGGTCCGCAATCCCCTGCACCGCCTGACGCAAGACGTCGTCGGCGATTCTAAAGGCGTCGGTCAGTGAGGTCTGCCGCTCGACGACCTGCAGCAGTCGCTGGTTGGGGATGGTGATCAGGGTGTCGACGCTCTCGCATAGGGCGGTTAACCCCCTGGCGGCATGTGTCTCTCGAACCTTCCCCTCAAACGCAAACGGCTTGGTCACCACACCGACCGTCAGGATACCCAACTCCTTCGCCAAGCTTGCGATAACAGGCGCGGCGCCGGTTCCTGTCCCGCCCCCCAGTCCGGCGGTGATAAACACCATATCCGCACCCTCCAGAAGGCTCAGGATCTTGTCGCTGTCCTCAAGCGCCGCCTGTCGGCCGATGTCCGGATTCGCCCCTGCCCCCAAGCCCCTCGTCACGTTTGCGCCGATCTGAAGCTTGGTGTCTACCGGCGACATTTTGAGCGCCTGGGTGTCGGTATTCACCACGAAAAACTCCACCCCGGTGAAATCCGATGCCGACATCCGGTTCACCGCATTGGATCCCCCGCCCCCCACTCCGATCACCTTGATCTTGGCCGCGTGCTCTCCATCGATCTCCAGCGCAAATGCCATCTCCACCTCCCCTCACACGTCGTTGTTGGATGTTGGATCTCACAGAAAATCGCTGAACCACTGCCGCATCCGATTGATGATCTTGTCCATCAGGCTGCGCTCCGACACCCGGCTGAGTCGAGGCTGGTCCCGGTGTGCAACGCCGTACAGCACCAGGCCCACGCCGGTGGCGTGCATCGGCGAGCTGACCACCTCCTTCAGGCCGCCGACGCCGGACGGGATCCCCAGACGTACCGGCAGGTCGAACAGTTGCTCGGCCAGCTCCGGCACGCCTGCCATCGCCGATGATCCGCCGGTCACCACAATCCCGGCAGCCACCTGTTGCAGCAGCCCGGCCCGCCGCACCTCCAGACCTGCATGCGTGAAGATCTCCTCCATCCTCGGCTGAACGATCTCGCACAGCATCTGCCGCGACAGCAGGCGGGGCTTACGACCGCCGACGCTGGGAACCTCCACCACCTCCTCGGCCCCCGTGAGCGAGGCCAGCGCGCACCCGTACTGCCGCTTGATCTCCTCGGCAAACGGGGGAGGGGTTCTAAGCCCGATAGCAATATCGTGGGTCAGATGATCGCCGCCCAGCGGCAGCACCGCCGTGTGACGAATGCTTCCATCCACGAAGACGGCAATGTCCGAGGTCCCCCCGCCGATATCGATCAGAATCACCCCCAGATCCTTCTCATCCGCCGTCAGGGTCGCCTCACTGGATGCGAGCGGCTGCAAGACGATATCCTGCACCTCCAGCCCGGCCCTGTTTGCGCACCTGACGATATTTTCCGCCGACGCGATGGCGCCCGTGACGATGTGGATCTCGGCCTCAAGCCGGTGGCCGCTCATCCCGACCGGTTCTTTTACGCCCCCCTGATCGTCGATGATAAACTCCTGCGGGATGACATGAATCACTCGGCGGTCCGGCGGTAGGGTGATGGCCTTGGCGGCCTCCAGGACCCGATCGACGTCGGCCTGCGTAATCTCCTGATTCTTACCGGTGACGGCGATGACCCCGCGGCTGTTGATCCCCTTGATGTGACTGCCGGCGATCCCCACGAATGCGGAATCGAGGGCGACGCCCGCCATCTCCTCCGCCGCCTCGACTGCCCGCCTGATCGACTCGACGGTCACATCGATATTGACGACCACACCCTTTTTCAGGCCCTGTGACGGACTCATCCCACAGCCGATGATTTCGACCCCGCTCTCCGTAACCTCAGCGACGATGACGCAGATCTTGGTGGTGCCGATATCGAGTCCCGTGACGATCTCGCCCTTGGGGGTCATGCGCCCTCCTTCGAAAGCGGCTTCACGATCACCTTATCCGCAAAACGGAAATCGGCATATTCCAACTGGCGCAGGGTAGCGCCCCGCATCTCGAGCACCCGCGCCAATCGATCCAACTGCCGTTGCACGCCATCCTCCCCACCAAAATGCAGGAATGGGAGTCCCGGGCCCAGGACGACGGTACAACTTCCGTCGTTCTTCAGTTGAATCTCCTGCGCCTGCATATCCGGCCCCAGGACGCCCTGATGGAATCGTCGCCACAGGCGTGCCCCCTGATCGATTCGAGCGGGATCGATTCGCCCCCCCATCTTAAGCGCGTGGTCGGTGTGAAGCCTCAGCAGCGGCAGATCGGACAGGTCCGCCGGAGAGGCCTCCTGCAGGATCAGCCCATCCTCGCTCACGAGGTAGGCGCGATTGGCCATCACGACGGCGTGGGGCGCACGCTCTGATATGTGAACCTGCAAGGTGGCCGGAAGATGCCGGCTCACCCTGGCGCGTTGGATCCAGGGATTACGCCCGACCCGCATCGCAAGCGCCTGCAAATCCACCTCCAGGAGATTGGCATCGGGAACGAGGCCCAAGCTCTCAATGATCGCCGCCGCCGGGACCCGATCATTGCCTACGACGCGAAGATCGCTGACCCGGAAATAGTCCATCGGGATCAAGCGCGGGACCTGCCGCCAGACCACCCATCCCAGTCCGCCAACCAATACGAGGAGAACGGCCACGCGCGCCACCCATCTTAACCGGGAACCGGACCGCAGCCCACGGCGAGTGATGCCGCGCCGCCGCCATCCCGCGCCCCCCGATGCCGACCTCAGGAAACGGGAATTCGGACGAAAGCCGGCATTCTCCTCAACCCGCGTCGGGCGATCCGACGATCTGAATCTCCAGTTCAAGCGCCACTCCCGTCTTCGCCATCACCTCGGCCCTGACCCGCTCGATCAGCCAGCATACGTCCGCAGCGGTCGCCCCGCCGAGGTTCACAATGAAGTTGCCGTGCTTCTCGGCGATCTGCGCCCCGCCTCGTCGCAGCCCCTTGAGTCCCGCCCGCTCTACCAGACGCCCCGCGTAGTCGTCCGGAGGGTTCTTAAAGATGCACCCGGCCGACCTGACCTCTACAGGCTGCGTCGAATTCCGTCTCACCAGCAATCGTGAGACGGTCTCTTTGATCGTCCTCGGATCGCCCCGTCGTAACGTAAAGCCGGCGTCCACAATCGCCGAGCCTGCAGGGAGCGCGGTAGATCGATAGCCGGCGCCGAGCGCTTCGCTCGTCAGGATCTGCTCCTCACCCGATCGGTCCACCACGCAAAGCCAATCGAGGTGATCGGCGATGGCGCCTAAGGCCGTCCCGGCATTCCCCTTGATCGCCCCCCCTACGGTTCCCGGCACACCCGTCAGCCCTTCGAGACCCGTCAGACCCTTCATTGCGGAGAGAGCCAGCAAGCGGCTGGTCCGTACGCCGGCCCCGCACCTGATCTGTTCGCCGGAGACCTCCAGCCCAAGGAAGGTGCGGGAGAGATTGATGACGAGCCCCCTGACCCCCTCGTCCGATACCAGCATGTTGCTGCCGCCGCCGAGGATCAGCACAGGGATTGCCTCATCCCGCGCCGCCTTAAGTAAGACTTTCAGATCCTCAAGATCGGCCGGAAAGGCCATCACCTCGGCCGGGCCGCCGATCCGGAAGTAGGTGTGCGACGCAAGCGGCTCCTCGGCCAGGGCCTGGCCCTTGATGAGCCCCTGAAACCGTTCCTGCAACTGAAGCTGTCCCATCAGCATCGCCATCACGTCCCCTACACCCTACCCCCTCCACCCTCTACCCCGTCCTTCAACCGGTGGATGATCGCCTCACCCGCTTTCCAGATGTCGCCCGCGCCCATGGTGATGACCAGATCTCCCGGGCGGGCCAGCTCGACGACACGGTCCGGGATCTCCTCCTTCTGTTCCACATACAGAACCTTCGACCTGTTCCGTCCGGCCACCCCGTCCGCAATCTGTCGACCGGAGACCCCGTCGATCGGCGCCTCGCCGGCCGGATAGATCCCGGCAATGATCACCTGATCGGCAAGATCGAAGGCCGACGTGAACTCAGAGAGGAGCCGCTGCGTCCGACTGTACCGGTGCGGCTGAAATACCACGATCAGCCGCCGTCCGAATCCATCTCTCGCCGCCTTCAGCGTCGCCTGAATCTCTGCCGGGTGATGGGCGTAGTCGTCTACCACCATGATATCCTGAGGGCTCCCCTTGACCTGGAAACGCCGGGCGACACCGGAAAACTCCCCAAGCGCCGCCCGTATGGCGGAGAAATCGATGTCGAGCTCGAGACCCACCGCGATGGCCGCCAACGCATTCGAGACATTGTGCACTCCCGGAACCCTGAGTTGTACCTCTCCCAGCAACTCGCCTCTGAACCTGACCTTAAAGCTCGAGTTGAGTCCGGTAAGCGAGATTCCCTCGGCCGTAACGTCGGCCTGAGTGCTGCACGCATATGAGACCACGCGCTTCTGGACCCTGGGCAGCAGGTCCACGATCTGTTCCTGATCGAGGCACAGGATCGCCGAGCCGTAAAACGGGACCTTGTTGATGAACTCGAGGAACGTCTCCTTGATCTGCTGGAGATTGCGATAGTAGTCGAGATGCTCGGCATCGATGGTGGTGACGACGGCGATAGTGGGGGCCAGTTTCAGGAATGAGCCGTCGCTCTCATCGGCCTCCGCAACCAGGAACTCGCCCCGCCCCAGCTTGGCATTGCTGCCGAGCGCATCCAGCCTGCCCCCGATAACGACGGTCGGATCAAGACCGGCCTTCGCGAGGACTGTCGCCACCATGGAGGTCGTTGTGGTCTTGCCGTGCGTGCCGGCAACGGCCACACCGTATTTCATCCGCATCAGTTCGGCCAGCATCTCCGCCCGCTGAATGACCGGAATGGCATGCGCCTTCGCGGCAACAATCTCGAGATTCTCCGGAGTCACCGCCGAGGATCGAACGACAACATCGGCGCCCTCCACATGGGCGGGATCGTGACCGATCTGGACGGTAATGCCAAGCGACCTGAGGCGGAGGGCGTGCTCCGATACCTTCAGATCGGAGCCGCTGACCTGATAGCCGAGGTTATGCAGAACCTCGGCGATCCCGCTCATCCCGACCCCGCCGATCCCGACAAAGTGGATATGTCGAATCTTCTTAAACATTTTTTGCGCTCCAGATTCCTGGTCGTCGTTGCGATGGCATGGGCGAAACATGTTTCGCCCCTACGTCCCAGGATTGTTGCACGCTCTGGTGTCTGGCACCTGGCGCCTGACGCGCCGTTTGTATGACCAGATCGGCCAGACGGACCGCCGCATCCGGCTTGGCCAGCGCCCGCGCCCGGCGCGCCATCATCGCAAGCCCCTCGCGGTCGCCAAGATGCCTCCGTATGTATTCGGCCATTGTGGTACCGCTCAGGTCGCGGTCCAGAACCATCCGGGCGCCGCCTGTAGCGACCAGCGCTTCCGCATTGTAACGCTGGTGATCGCTGGCGGCAAACGGGAACGGCACGAGCACCGACGGTTTGCCCATGGCGCACAGCTCGGCCACGGTACCCGCCCCCGCCCGGCAGAAACAGAGATCGGCGGCGGCGTACGCGACAGCCATCGCCTGGAAGAACGGCTCCACCGCAGCTCGATACCCTCCCGCATCATAGCCCTGTCGGACAGGGGTCAGATCGCGCGGACCGGTGGCGTGGACGAATTGGATCCGCTCCCGCTCGTCCGTCAGCATGGGGAGCGCCTCCATCACCGCCTGATTCAGTCGGTGCGCCCCTTGGCTGCCGCCGAAGATGAGCACGGTGAATCGATCAGGATCAAGGGACAGGCGAGTCATGGCCTCAACCCTGCTCACGCCGAAGAGCTCCGTTCTGACCGGATTGCCGGTCACCCGCACCTTCTCCTTTGGAAAATGTCCGGATGCCTCCTCGAAGGCGATCGCAACGCGATCGACGATCCTCCCTAACCATCGGTTGGCCAGCCCCGGAAAGGCATTCTGCTCGTGGATCACGGTCGGGACCCTCGCCAGCACCGCCGACAGCACCATCGCGGCCGACGCGTAGCCGCCGAAACCGACCACGACATCCGGACGAAACTGTCGAAGGATCGAGAGCGACCGGATGAGTCCGGATGGGACCAGCGTAAGGCTGCGAAGTCGCGATCCCAGTCGCTTACCCTGCACGCCGGACGCCCTGATCCCCGCGAACTCCCAGCCTCGTATCGCCAGCAACGATGCCTCCACACCGCCCTCGACGCCGACAAACAACAGTGACGGGTCGGTCATTCGCGAACGGAGTTCCTCGGCTAACGCGATGGCGGGAAAGAGGTGACCGCCCGTCCCGCCCCCCGCAATAATGGCCTTCATGCAAGCCGTCCTCTCGTCGTCTGATGACGTGAGATGCTGAGCAGGATACCGATACAGAGCAGGGTCATGACCAGCGAGGTGCCGCCGAAACTGACCAACGGTAACGGCAAACCTGTAATGGGCAATAATCCGACTACCACTCCAAAATTGATGGCGGCCTGGGCAACGATGATGAACGTAATACCGATCGCCGCGTAGGCGCCGAAGAGGTCAGGCGCCCGAAGCGCGATCCGCGTCCCCCGCCACAAAATGAGACCGAACAGCGAGACGACCAGGAGCGACCCCACAAGTCCCGTCTCCTCCGCAATGACGGCAAAGATGAACTCGGTATGGGATTCCGGCAGATAGCCCAGCTTCCCGAAGCTGTCGCCGAGCCCGCGTCCCAGCACCCCCCCCGGGCCTATGGCATAGATCGACTGGTTGGTCTGATGGATAGCCTTGGCGGAGGCATGATCAGGCTTCAGCACCGTCATCACCCGCTCGAGCGCATAAGGATGGGTCAGGACAAACAGGACGGCAAGCGTCCCGACGGCGAGACCGATCACCATCAGGTGGCGCAGGCGGACCCCGGCCACAAAACAGATCGCCAGGACCGCACAGAGCAGGATCCCCACCATCCCAAAGTGGGGCTGCGCCACAATCAGGCCGCACAGGAGCCCGGCGAGGAGCAGCGGCAAGACAAAGCGTTTCACGAACCCCTCTTCCTGATCGGCCCGTTTAGCGAGGACCCTCGCCATAAGGAGTACAACAGAGAGTTTCGCCAGTTCGGACGGTTGAAAAGAGATCCCGAACAAACGAATCCATCGCCTGGCGTTGTTGATCTTTACCCCGATCGACGGAACCAGCACCAGTACAAGGAGCAACAGCGAGAGCAGGAAGAGCGGGAGTACAAAATTCTGAAATGTACGGTAATCGCGGTTCATCGCCCAGAACATCACCACACACCCGATCATGGCCCAAAGCAGTTGCTTTTTCAGGAAAAAGAACGGATCGCCGTATTTCTCACCGGCCTTGATGGCGCCCGCGCTGTAGACCATGATGATGCCAAGGCCTACCAGCACCAGCGCGACCCCGCACAACAGCTTGTCATATGGAAGCCGCTTGCTGATCATTGCCGTAGCCCCCGCACCGCCGTCTTAAAGACGCGCCCCCGCTCTTCAAAATCGGTAAACATATCAAAACTGGCGCAGGCCGGAGACAGGAGCACGACCTCTCCTGGCGATGCCACCGCGGCGGCGCGCCGAACAGCCTCCTCGAGCGTAGGCGCTTCCTCTATCGCAGAGGCGGATACCAACGCACGGCGCATGACGCCGGCCGCTTCACCAATCAGGATCAGCCGTTTGACCCGCTCGCCGACCAGGGGCAGCAGGGGCGCAAAGTCGCCGTGCTTGTCCCGCCCGCCGGCGATCAGCACAATAGGTTCCGCAAAGCTCTCGAGTGACCGGACCACCGCCCCGACATTCGTCCCCTTGGAATCGTTCACATAACGAACGCCGCCGATCTCGGCCACGAACTCCAGCCGATGCTCCAGTCCCTCGAAACTGGTAAGCGCCGTCCGGATCGAGGCCAAAGACGCGCCGATCGCGGCCGCTGCCAGACCGGCGGCCAGCGCATTCTCGAGGTTATGTACCCCCCGGATCCTCAGATCGGAGACCCGGCAGAGTGCCTCTCGCCTCCCGTCAAGGACCAGCACAAGCTGATCGTCCTCAACGTAGGCCCCCTCGGCCAACGCTCGAGTCCGGCTGAATGAGAGCGTCCGCCCTCGGGTCTGCACAACGGCCTGAAGCACCAACGGATCGTCCGCATTGATGACCGCAACGTCCGAGGGTTGTTGGTTCTCAAAAATGCGGGCCTTGGCCCGGTAATACGCTTCGACCTGATCGTAGCGATCGAGATGATCGGGCGCGAGATTCAGGAGTACCGCCACGCGCGGCCTGAACGCCTCGATCGTCTCCAGTTGAAAGCTCGACAGCTCCGTCACGACGTACTCACCCGCCGCCAGGGATGGCGCCACCCCGCAGAGCGGGGTCCCGATGTTGCCGGCCACATGGGCAGGCAGGACGGCCTCCTTCAGGATCACGCCGAGCAGGGTGGTCGTCGTGCTTTTGCCGTTAGTGCCGGTTACACCGATAAACGTCGCCTCGCTGCACCGATAGGCCAGCTCCACCTCGCCGATCAGCGGGATGCCCGCGTCGCGAAGGCGCCGAAACGGCGGCTCACGCAGATCGATCCCGGGGCTGACCACAACGCAATCGGCCCACGGTAAGGCGCGCAGATACCGCTCGCCCAGCTCAAGGCGGACCCCGTCCCGCTCCAGACTGCTCAGGTCGGCGCCGATCTCGTGCTCATCCCGTCGGTCGGTCCCGATGACCACGGCGCCCTGTTTGAGCAGCACACGACAGGCGGCCTGCCCGGATCGCGCCAATCCGACAACCACCGCTTGCTTGCCGGCCAGATCGATCGTCACAGGCTGCATGTCACCTCAACTTCAACGTCGTGAGCGAGAGCAGGGCCAGGATAAAGGAGATGATCCAGAACCGAACAATGATCTTCGGCTCCGCCATCCCGTTCAACTCGTAGTGGTGATGGATCGGCGCCATCCGGAAGACCCGTCGGCCGGTCGTCCGGTAGGAAAAGACCTGCAGGATCACCGAGACCGCCTCCGCGACAAACACCCCGCCGACGATCAGCAGCAGCAATTCGCTCTTGACCAGGACGGCGAGCGTGGCCACCGCGGCCCCCAGCGCCAGCGAGCCGGTGTCGCCCATAAAGAGCTGCGCAGGATAGGTGTTGTACCAGAGGAACCCCAGGCTAGCCCCGACGATGGCGCCGCCAAAGACCGTCAACTCCGAACTCCCCCGCACGAAGACCACCTGCAAGTAATGAGCGATGTTGGCATGGCCCGCAATATAGGCCAGAACCGTATACGCCGCCGCGGAGATCAGGACCGGGCCGATGGCCAATCCATCCAGGCCGTCGGTCAGGTTTACCGCATTCGACGCGCCGACAATCACCAGCGTCACGAACAGGACATATCCCCACCCCAGATCGGGCATCCAGCGCTTAAAGAAGGGGATGGCCAGTCTGGTGGTGGAGTCGTCGACAGGGCTGATATACAGCACCAGACCGACCAGCATACTGGGCACGATCTGCCACAACAGTTTCGCTTTGGCCGAGAGCCCCTTGCTGTTCTTGGCCACCACCTTCCGATAGTCGTCGACAAATCCTACGGTCCCCATCCAGAGCGTGCTGAACAGCGCAAGCCAGACAAACCGGTTGGCCAGATTGGCCCAGAGCAACGTCGCAACAAGGATGGAGGCCAGGATCAGGAGGCCGCCCATGGTGGGTGTCCCGGCCTTCTGCAGATGACCCGCCGGCCCGTCGTCCCTGATGCTCTGGCCGATCTGCAACTGCTGCAGCCGGCGGATCAACGCCGGCCCCATCAGCAGGCTGATCAGCAACGCGGTCAGGATAGCCCCGGCCGTACGGAAGGTCACATACCGGAAGACATTGAAAATCGTGAAGCTCTCGTGCCATGGGAACAATAAATGATACAGCATTCAATCCTTACCCTACACCCTCCACCTTACGCGTAATCCTTTCCCTCAACACCCCACACCCAACACCCTATCTTCTACTTTATTTGCCGGGCGTCACCAGATGGCGCCGGTCCACCAACGCCTTGCCCTCTGTTGATGTGAACTGGGTCGAGCGCTTGTCGCGATGGGCCTCCAGCGCTAATTCCACCAGGCGAACGATCAACTCGGCAGGCTTTACCCCGCTTTGCTCCCAGAGGGTAAGCGACAGCGACCCCGGCATGGTATTGACCTCGTTGACGTACGGCTTCATCGTGACCGAGTCGATGAGGAAATCGACCCGGGAGATCCCGCGCGCATCAATCGACCGAAAGGCGGCTGCCGCCATCGATCGGATCTCATCCGACAGCGTCTGCGGAATCCTGGCCGGGATGATGCTCGGCGCCAGGTCCGCGCTCCCCGGCTTTTTGTCCTCCGGGTATTTGTCCCGATAGGCAACGACCTCACCCGAACCGATCAGTTCCTCACACGCCGAGACGGTCAGCGCATGATTGCCAAGGACGCCGCACTGCACCTCGATCCGCTGCTGAACGGCCCGCTCGACCAGGATGCGCCGGCTGAAGCGCATCGCGCGCTTCGTCAGGTTCAGCAGTTCGGTCGTATCGTGCGCCACACCGATCCCGACGCTGGACCCGGCAACCGCCGGCTTGACAACGACCGGGTAACCCAGCCTGCCTTCAAGCGTCCGTACAACGGCCGCCTCATCCTCCAACAGCTCACGCCGGGTCACGCCGACCCCCTCTACCACCGGAAGACCTGCGCCCTGGAAGACGAGCTTGGAGATGATCTTATCCATGCCAACCGCAGAGGCGGCGACCCCGGTCCCAACATACGGCAGATCGGCCAATTCACACAGGCCCTGAATCGTTCCGTCTTCGCCGTGCGTCCCATGGATGACCGGAAAGGCCAGGTCGATGGTGGGGTGTTGGGCCGCTTTCCGCAGCCAACCTTTGCGCTCCTGCTGCGACATCAACCCGCCGACCGACGGATCGGGCGCCAGGAAGAGCGGCTCGACCCCTGTGGCGTTCTGGCCCCGATCCAGGTTCTCAAGCTGGGGCGCATATCGCTCGCGATTCAGCCTGAGTTTTTCGGCATCAAGCCGTGCCCGTTCATCCGGTCCCGCCGCAGCGCCCCGTTCCGCCAGCCTTCGTATCTCGGCATCGATCGTCAACAGGTCCCGAACCGCCTCACCGGTCAGCCACGTCCCCTCACCCGTGAGAAAGATCGGCAGCGTCTCGAACCGGTCCTGCAGCGAGAGCAGGACCTCATAGACCTTGCCGGCGGTCATGATCGAGACCTCGCGCTCTACCGAGCGGCTCCCGAAGATCAACCCTATGCGTGTCAATGCGCTACTCATCATTCAGATCCCTTACACCCAACACCCTATACCCTGTCTTTATCGTTCCAGGTAGGTATCCGGCAACCGGTTTTCGTACAACAGGATGTCCCCCTCGCGAACGATCGCCTTGAGGCAGTCGGCCACCTCGCCGGTGTGCCGGGCCACGAGCACCCGACTGCCGGCAAACCCGGCCTCGCGCAGTCCTTCCCGCAGCGGTTGGGTCTGCTGCGGCCCGACCAACACCACGTAATCACAGATCGCAGCCGCCGCCCGCCCCAATTGCCGATTCTCCTCCGCCTCGATCTGGCCCAGTTCCACCATGCCCGGCGTAATCAGGATCTTCGAGCCTCCCTGAAACTGGCTGAGGACCTCCAGGGCCATCTGCGCCCCGCGTGGGTTGGCGTTGGCGACATCGATCAGTTTAATCACCCCGCCCTCTTCCCGAAGCTCCAGACGCTTCGGGGCCGGCGTAAGCGTTCTTACGTCGTCGGCAATTGCCTCCAACGGCACGCCGCACTCCAGCGCCGCCGCCGTTGCCCCCAGGATGTTGCTGATATTCCAACTCCCCAGCAGCCTAGTCTCAAACATGGCGACGCCCTGCCCGGTCTGGACGCGAAAGGCGGAACCCTTACTGGAAAGCTTGACATCCTTCCCCCGGACACCCAGCGCCCGCTCGTCCTCGCCGATCCCGTACAGGAGTACCCGCCGCCCCTCCTGTCTGGCGCGTTCGGCCAATCGCAGACAAACCGGATCGTCGGCGTTGATGATCGCCAGTCCATCGGGCGGCAGCGACGCGATCAGTTCATACTTCGCCTCGGCGATCCGCTCCGGCGTCCCGAACCGCTCGAGGTGCTGAACCCCGACCGCCGTAAGGATCCCGATCTGCGGGTGTAAGATCTCGCACACCTCCTTGATCTCGCCGGGACCGTAGGCCGCCACCTCGACAACGAAGAACCGGTGATCATCCTGCAACGCCTCGCGGACGATCCGCACGATGCCCATGGTGGTATTCACCCCATCCGGCGTCTTGAAGACCGGGTAGCGCCTCTGCAGCAGGGCAGCGGCGATAAACTTGGTCGTCGTCTTCCCGTAGCTCCCCGTAATCCCGATCACCTCGCCGGGATACCGGTGCATCCGCGCCGTCGCCAGCGTATAGAAGCGCCGATTGATCGCCCGCTCATACGGAGCGAGGCTCAGATTGGCCGTGAGAACCGTCCCCGCGGCAACCTCGGACGCGACAAGCAGGCCGGCAGCCAGGCCGATGCCGATACGAAACGCAAGGGGAACCGTCATCAGCGAAGACAGCAGGGCGTCGATCAGCCACGTCACGACCAGGATGGCCGCCGCCGCCAAAACGCCCGTGATCGCCGCCAGACGCACGGCTCGGGGCGTCCACTGCAGCCGCTGACTGACCTGAAGTGATGAATATCCGGCCGCAAGCCGAATCCCGGCGATCAGCCACATCATGTAAAACGCAATACCGGGAAGCGGAATAGGTAACCACGCCAGGAGGAGTCCGGTTCCCAGAACCGCCGCCTGGACAAGCATCCCGCGGCCGTCCAGGATGATGCCCCAATGCCTGGCAATCCAGCCACGCAGGCGCATGCTGTTGTACCGCTCCAACTGGGTGACATAGATCAGATCCAGGTGGCGCGCCATAACGACCGCCGCATACGGCAGCGCTCCGGTGACGGACCGGCCCGCAAGCGAAGAGCCGAGCACGCCATCCAACCTTTTCACCCACGCTCCCGACACAGAAACTCCCTCACCACCCGACCAAACCGGTCCGGCCTGTCGACAAACGGGAAATGGCCGGCCCCCTCAAATACCTCCAACCGCGAACCCTGGATCCCGCGCGCCATGATCTGCATCGACGAGAACGGGACCTCTTGATCTTTATCGCCCCAGATGATCAGGGTTGGGACGCGAATGGACGACAGCATGTCACGAAGATCTTCAGCCACAACCTTTACCAGCGTGGCGCGCATGGGCCCGGCGTTCCGATAGTCCCGCGACCCTATCCGTCCATAGATTCCGGCGATGATCCGCTCCCCCAACCTTCCCCAGAGGGGGATCGAAAAGCATCGCTTCGCCAGCTTCACGGCGCCGACCTTGATGTGATACCGTAACCCTCGCGTCGGGCGAATTCCCGCGCTGCCCACCAGAACCAGGTCCGTGATTCTGCCGGGCCGTTGAGCAGCCAGGACCAGTGCGATCCGGCCTCCAAATGAGTGGCCGATCAAGCCCGCCTTCGGGATACCGACGCGGTCCATAAATGCCTCGACATAGGACGCATACTCCCATGTCCCCCACGTGGTGGAAGCGGCCGGGGTCCAGCCAAAACCCGGCAGATCAAGCGCGTAGACCCGGAATCGATCCCCCAACGTCTTGGCAATCGGACTTAACGACTCGCCTGACATACCCCATCCATGCAGGAGCAGTACCGGCCTCCCTTCTCCCCACACGGTGAAATGGGTATCCAGGTCACCGACACGGATCAGCACGCCAGCACCACAGAACAGGGTATGGGGGGTAGGGGGTAGGGGGTAGGAGATGGTGCTGCTGTTTTTTTTCTATACCCTCCACGCTACACCCTCTACCCTTTTTACTCTCCGGAAAACCCTAATTCGTGGAGCGCCTCTTGAGCCACCAGTCGGTCATCAAACGGGATCGTCCGATCGTGAAGAATCTGGTATGTCTCGTGGCCCTTCCCCGCGATCACCACCATGTCGCCGCGACCCGCCAGCGAGAGGGCCTCACGAATGGCCATCCCTCGATCTAAAATTGTAACATAGCCCTTACCCTGACCCCACACCTTTTTGGCCCCACTCTCGACCTCGTCGATGATCTGATGAGGGTCCTCGCCGCGGGGATTATCGGAGGTGATGACCGTAAAATCGGCCAGTTCCAGCGCCGCCGCTCCCATGAGCGGCCGCTTCCCCCGATCCCGTTCACCACCACACCCGAATAGAACGATCAGGCGTCCCGGACAGCATTGCCGTGCCATGCGGAGGACACGTCGCAGCGCGTCAGGGGTATGCGCGTAATCGACCATAACGCTGAACGCCTGTCCGGCCTCGACCCGTTCACACCGACCCGGGACATGGCGGAGTGCGGCGATCCCGTCCGCCATCGTCGAGAGATCCGCACCCAAATGCAGGCCGGTGGCCGCAGCCGCCAGAATATTGGACAGGTTATAGCGTCCAAGCAGCGGCGAGCAGACCTCTGTGGCGCCCCACGGTGTCTGCAGTCGACACCGGATGCCGTCCGGCCCCATGTCGATATCGGTGGCCGACAGATCGGCCGATCGCTCGACGCTGTAGGTCAGGCGTCGGGCCCGTGTCGCCCGGAGAAAGAGGTCCGCGGCTGGATCGTCAAGATTGACCACCGCCGCCTTCTCCGCCGTTTTTGTCGATCCGACACCCAACCCCTCAAAGAGAGACAGCTTGGCGTTCCGGTATGCCTCCATGGTACCGTGAAAATCGAGATGATCCTGCGTCAGGTTCGTAAACACCGCCACGTCGAACTCGCAACCATCAACACGGTGGAGCGCCAAGGCGTGGGATGAGACCTCCATGACCACGCGGTCGGCGCCCAGATGCACCATCCGTTGGAGAAGCGCCTGCAGATCGCTGGATTCGGGTGTCGTTCTGGCCGCCTCCATCACCACGTCGTTGTAACGGTACCCGATGGTACCGATCAATCCGACCTGATGACCTGCGCGGCGCAGAACCGATTCGACGAGGTAGGTGGTCGTGGTCTTACCGTTGGTGCCGGTGACGCCGATCATGGTAAGTGTACGCGAGGGATGACCGTAGAATCGACAGGCGGCGACGGCCAGGCCCTGTCGAGCGTTCGCCACCTTGACCACCGTCCCGCCACAGAGCGCCGCCTCCGGCAGATCGTGGCGCTCCACCAGGATCGCCGCGGCGCCGGCCGCCCAGGCGGCCGGCATGAAGTCATGACCGTCCCGCCTGAAACCGCTGATACAGACGAACAGATCGCCGGGCTCCACCTGTCTGGAATCGTACCGGATCTGTCGTATCTCTACATCAATAGGCCCTCGGAGGACCCGGCAGTCGATGCCGTCAATTAAGTCGAAAAGCCGCATGACGAATCCCTTCCGCCAACGGGAACGGCTCCTGAACGACCGGACTCCTTCTCAGATGCTTCAGGGATTCACGCGCGATCTCTCGAAACGTCGGCGCAGCAATCGATCCGCCCCAGCGGAGGGTAGCCGGCTCGTCGATGATCACGATGATGGCCAGTTGGGGGCGCTCGACCGGCACAAACCCCACGAATGACGCCACTACCTTCTGGCGGGAGTAACGGCCGGTGGCCCGATCGATCTTTTGAGAGGTTCCGGTCTTACCAGCCACCTCATATCCTTCTACGGCAGCGGCCTTCCCCGTCCCTTCCGTGACGACCCCCCTGAGAAGATCGGCGAGGGTTCTCGCGGTGTTCTCCGAGATCACGCGCCGGATCTGGGTCGGCTCGTTCTCACGGATCACCTTGCCGTCCGCCGCGACGATCGACTTGGCGACGTACGGCCGCACCAGAATACCGCCGTTCGCAATAGCGCTCATCGCCGTCAACATCTGCAGCGGGGTGACGGAGATCTCCTGTCCGATAGAGAGCGAGGCCAGCGAGAGGGCCGACCATTCCTTCGGACGCCGGATCAGACCGGGGGTCTCGCCGGGCAGATCGATCTTGGTAAGCGTACCGAAGCCGAAGCCGCTGATGTAATCGTAGTAGTGGCTCTTGCCCAACCGCTGGCCGACCTTGATCGCCCCCACGTTGCTGGAGTGGGCCAGCACCTCGGCGAAGGTCAGGCTCTCGAACTTTTCATGGTCGCGAATGGTCACCCCGCCCACCTCGATGGCGCCCCCCTCACCATTAAAGCGATCGTCCGGCCGCACCAGCCTCTCCTCCAGCGCGCCCGCACCGACGATGGCCTTAAAGGCCGACCCCGGCTCGTAGTAATCAACGATCGCCCGATTCCGACGGGCAAAGGTCGATGCCTCACCATAGATATTGGGGTCGAACGTCGGGTAGTTGGCCAGCGCCAGGATCTCGCCGCTGAACGGATCCATGACAATGGCGCTGCCGCTGAGGGCGCCGGACTCGGTCACTGCCACCTCCAGCTCCCGCTCGGTGATATATTGGACCACCTCATCAATGGTCAGGTGCAGATCCGCACCCTGCGTCTCACCGGCCTCCTCCCTGAAGATCGGTCGTCGCTTGGCGTCCTGTTGGCGCGCAATCCACTTGCGCTTGCCGGCCAGGTAGGGCTCGTACTGCACTTCCAATCCCTCCAGCCCCTGATCGTCCGTCCCCACAAATCCCAGGAGGTGGGCCGCCTGTTGCGCCTTCGGATAGAATCGCTTGCTCTGCATATCGAATCCGACCCCCTTCAAGGCCAGGCCCGTGACCGCCTCCGCCTCCTCGGAAGAGGCCGCGCGCTTGATATAGATGAGCGACTTTTTCGAGCGTAATCGTTTACGGATCTTCTCGACGGGCAGGCTGAGCGCGGCCGATAGTGCCGCGGCGGTCCGCTTTGGATCCTCGATCTCGGTCGGCCGAACGAAGATCGAGGCGGTCGAGAGGCTGATCGCCAACTCCCGACCGTTGCGATCATAAATCGTTCCGCGTCGGGCGACCGACGGGACTCGTCGCCAGGTCTGGCTATTCGCGGCTTTGATCAGCTCCGGATATCGATAAATTTGCAGGGAAAAGAGTTGGCCGGAGACCACCGCGAGGGCCGTCGTGAGCGAGCAGAACAGGATGATGACGCGACGTCGCAACAGGACGCGCCTGGTCGGCGCGGGCGCGCCCGTATTGGATGATCCCTCTCGGCTGCGACGCGGCATCGACATACGACCTCTTTCCGCAGACTACTCGAGGGTCACGACCTGACCCGACTTCGGGGTCGTAAGACCAAGCTGACGGCGGGCGATCTCCTCGACACGGCGGAGCGACTTCAGCCGGGCCACCTCAACGCGCAGTCCCTTTTGCTGTCGAATGAGGGCCGCGCGCTCTCCCGCAAGATCTTCGATCTGATACCCAAGCCGCACCACCTGGATCTGCTGCCAGACGTAAAACAGGATGACGATCAGGACGACGCCTCCCAGCAACAGCGACTGCAGCAGGTCGAACCGCCGAATCTGATCGACCCGCGGTTTCAACACACTGCTGGCCCGGTCTCGTCCCACCGACGTCCACGCGGCGATACTGTGGCTTCTCATCTTCTCCTCCCCTCCCTCAGCACCGTTCCGCCGCCCGAAGCTTTGCGCTGCGGGCGCGCGGATTGGCCTCAATCTCCGGCTCTGTCGGGCAGATCGGCCGTTTGGTCAGGAGACGGACATGCGGCGGGTCCGAACGTGCCCATCCCCGAAGCGTCTCCTTCACAATCCGATCCTCAAGCGAGTGAAAACTGATGACACTGATTCGGCCCCCGGCGGCAAGCAACGCAACGGCCTCCTGCAGGCCACGCCTGAGCCTCGCCAGCTCATTATTGACGGCAATACGCAAGGCCAGGAATGTTCGCGTTGCCACGTGGATCCGCCGCGGCCAGGCGCGCCGCGGCACCGCGGCCGCCACCAGACGCGCGAGTTGAGCGGTAGAGGTAAGCGGCCGGGTCTGCCGCTCTTGCACAATCCGCGACGCGATTCGCCGCGCCCATCGCTCCTCGCCGTACTCCTGCAGCAATCGCGCGAGGTCGCGCTCGGAAATCCGAGCCAGCAGTTCCGCCGCCGATCGCTCACATCCATGACGATCCATCCGCATATCCAGCGGCCCCTCTCTCATAAAGCTGAACCCCCTCGAGGCGTCGTCCAGTTGGAACGACGATACGCCAAGGTCAAACACAATGCCGTCGAAAGGACCCCACCCCTGCTCTGCTGCGATAGCGCTCAGTCCGGCAAAATCGGCCCGGCACAGTTCGACCCGATCTCCGAACCGACCAAGCCGGTCCCTGGCCAGCGCCAAGGCCTCGGCATCGCGATCGATCCCGTACAGGCGACCTGCCGGCGCGCTCGCCGCCAGGATCGCCTCCGCATGCCCACCCAAACCGACGGTGGCATCGAGGTAGCGACCGCCCGATTGCGGGCGCAGGATGGTCAGCACCTCCTCCAGCAGAACCGGACGATGCCGATGCTCGACGGTCACCTCCCCCACCGTGCGCTCCCCACATGCTGCACCTATACTCGGATCCCCAGTTCGGCCAGCTTACCGGCGTACTCCTCAGGATCCCGCTCCTGCGCGCAGAACAATGTCCAGCGTTCTCTGTTCCAGATTTCGATCTTATCCAATACGCCGACGATCACGACATCACGGCGCAGGTTCGCCTTGTCCCTGAGTGGAGGCGGAATCAGGATTCGTCCCTGGGTATCAATCATCGACTCAACCGCATGGGCCGAGATGAGGCGAGTATAGTCCCGAAACCGCTTGTCTGAGTTGCCGTTGTTCAACAGGTTCTGTTCGACCTGCTGCCAGGTCTTGATCGGGTAGGCGACGATGCAGGCGTCAAAGAGAGGGTCGACGAGGATCAGCTCACGCTCTCGCCGCCGCTTCAGAATGTCGCGGTATCTGGCCGGGATGCTGAGCCGTCCTTTATCGTCGATTGCGTGTTCGAAGCTTCCACGGAACATGGGATAGCATCGCTTCTCTATGGAGGTCTATACCATTTCATCCCACTCCATCCCACCGTGCCGCAACGATATAAAAGCCGGTGTGCCTTGTCAAGAAAAATGTGCGGGGTTTTTGAGTGGTGGGTCTTACTGTGCATCGCTGTTAAACACTGCTCGGCTGAGGTGCCGACGTGATGCGGTCAGGCGGGCGTAATCACGATGTTGTCGATGAGACGCGTTCCACCGAATCGCACGGCAAGTGCGATCAGCGCGGGTCCTTCAATGCGATCCAGCGTTTGCAATGTGTCGGGGTGACAGGCGGCCACATAATCGATCCGCGCCAGCGGCTCGGCCTCGATCATCGTACGCACGTCTTTGAGGATAGTTGCCGTACGGCGTTCGCCGGCCATGACCAGCGCATCCGCGTGAGCGAGCGAACGATAGAGCACAGATGCCGCGCGGCGCTCCTGCAGCGTCAACCGAACATTGCGCGAGCTCATCGCAAGGCCGTCGGATTCGCGAACCGTCGGTGAGACGATGATCTCGAGATCGAAATTGAGATCCGCCGCGAGACGCCGAACAACCGCCGATTGCTGATAGTCCTTTTGACCGAAGTAGGCCCGGTGCGGCCTAACAAGGTTGAACAGCTTCGCGACCACCGTGGTCACGCCGCGAAAATGACCTGGACGGGAGGCGCCGCATAATCCCTCGGTAAGCTCCGTCACGTCAACGTAGGTCTGGAAGCCCTTCGGGTAGATCGCCTCTGCCGATGGCGCGAATACCAGATCGATCCCGGCATCTGCCGCCTGCGCCAGGTCGCCATCCAGGTCCCGCGGATAGCTGTCGAGATCCTCGCGCCGGTCGAACTGGATCGGATTGACGAAGAGGCTGACAACAACGATGTCGTTCTCCGCGTGCGCCCTCCGCATGAGCGAGAGGTGTCCATCGTGGAAGGCGCCCATCGTCGGCACAAGTCCGATACGCTTGTCGTCGCGCCGCAGCTGCGCGCAGTGTCGCTGGATCATCGACGGATCATCAATCGTCTGCACAGTACGCCCTCAGTTGGCCGGGATGGACGGCAGCGCGCTTCGCTCAATCTCGCCGGACGTCCCTGTCCGGCTCGAATCGGCGCTGGCAGGCTGCGCTGTCCGTGCTACGCCTGCCATCGACGACGCTTCGCACACTCCCCTCCACCCCTGTCAGCCGGTCATGCCTCATAGTTCCTGCAACGCCCGCTCGGTTTCCGGATCGACCATGTAGGTCTGCGCGGCCTCCGGGAATCGGCACTCGACCACATCCTCTCGGTACCGGCTCACCGCATCGCTGATGATCCCGGCCAGATCGGCGTAGCGCTTCGTAAACCTCGGTGCGAAACGCTCGAAAAGCCCCAGCAGATCGTGCAGCACCAGGACCTGACCGTCGCAGTGAGGTCCGGCCCCGATCCCGATCGTGGGAACCGTCACCCGCTTGGTGATGACCTTGGCAAGCGCGCCGGGAATCGCCTCCAGCACGATCGCAAAGGCCCCGGCCTTCTCCAGCGCCAGGGCATCCTCAAGGATGCAGCGGGCGGCGTCGAGCCCTTTCCCCTGCACCTTCAGCCCTTCCTGCAGAACGGCCGTCTGCGGGGTGAGTCCGACGTGTCCCATGACCGGAATCCCGGCGTCGACAATCGCCCGCACCGACGAAAGCGAGGGCCACCCGCGTTCGACCTTGACGGCATGGGCCAGCCCCTCCTTGATGAACCGTCCGGCGTTTCTCACGGCATCGGCCGGCTCGGCCTCGTACGACAGAAACGGCATGTCGGCGATGACCATCGCCCGTTTCACCGCACGGGTCACCGCCTTGGTCATCATCAGCATCTCGTCCATGGTAACCGGGATCGTCGTCTCGTACCCGAGGACCGTCATCCCCCCGGAGTCGCCCACCAGGATCAGATCGATCCCCGCGCGGTCCACCAGCAGCGCCATCGGATAGTCGTACGCCGTCAGCATGGTGATCTTTCGCCCCTCGCGCTTCATCTGCTGCAGGGCGACCGTTCTGACCGTCCGGTCGGTCATGATCGATCGTCACTACTCAGGTAGTTAGGCTGGAGGCTGAAGGCTTGCAGGGGTAAGTCACACGTGGTCATACAAAACTCCGAAAAGGTCTGAATGGCTTGATTCGTGCCTTGCGAGATAATTAAGAGCCTTCAGTCTTCAGTCTACAGCTTAAACGCCTTGTAGCCACGCTCGATTCCTATTCGCGGGATCCCAGCGGCACATAGTACTGGGTACCCGGCCGCACCGTCCCGATCTGTCTGACCAGGTCCTCGAAATCGCGCTTGTGCTTCACGAAATCGATCTCGTTGGTATTCACGACCAGCAGCGGCGTTGTCGAGTAGTGAAAGAAGAAGTGGTTGTAGGCGGCATTCACATCCTCCAGATAGGACCGATCCATCTCCCGCTCGGAGACCCTCGCCCGCGCCTGAATCCGACGGATCAGGACATCGGTGCCGGCCTGCAGATACAGAACGAGGTCGGGCTTGACGACACGCGTCTCCAGCAGCGGTTGCAACCGTTCATACAGCGCCAACTCGTTGTCGTCGAGCGTCAAATAGGCGAAGATCTTGTCCTTCACAAACAGATAGTCGCTTACCAGCGACTGCTTGAAGAGATCAACCTGGGCCAGTTCCTGTTGTTGACGGAACCTGTTCAACAGGTAATAGAGCTGGGCCTGAAAGGCGTACCGCCGCATATCGGTATAGAATTTGGCGATGAAGGGGTTTTCGTCCGGACCCTCCAACAACGTTCTGGCCTGCAGCCGATCCGCCAGCAGTTCGGCCAGACTCGTCTTGCCGACACCGATGGGACCTTCGACCACAATGTAACGCGGCTTCAGGGCGCGGCCTGTCACCTAAACTCCTCCCTTCCCCCCCACAGAGATGCCGGCCGGCGACAACCGCCGAACGACCGACGGGTCGTCGAGACGATCGAGCAACTGTCGCATCGTCACATCGAAGACGGGATGGCAGAGTTCCGGATCGAGTTCACAGAGCGGGGTCAAGACGAAACGTCGCTGATGTAGACGCGGGTGGGGAAGAACCAGGTCCGGTGTTTCGACCACCTGTGATCCTACCAACAAGAGGTCGAGATCGATGCTCCGATCCACACCCCGCGCCCGCTCCACCGCACGACCCATACGCGCTTCGATTCGTTGTAGTTCGAGCAGCAACATACCCGGCGTCAGATCGGTCTGGACTGAGACTACGCCGTTAACAAACCAGCGGCTCGACGCGGGAGGGACCGGCGCGGTCTCATACAGCGATGAGGCGCGCACGACCACCACCCCTGCAATCTTCGATATGGCCGTGATGGCCGCGTGGCAGTGTTCGACTCGATCGCCCAGGTTGGATCCGATTCCAATATACGCGCGTTCACCCATAATCTACGGGCTAGGGTGTAGGGTGTAGGGAGAGAAGAACACTGGTCCCGCCATATCTGAAACTACCTCGTAGTGAGATTTAAGGCGGCAATCCGCTGTACCGCCTCCTGAATCCGGGAGACGTCTACGGTGAGGGCCGCTCGAATGTACCCCTCGCCGCTCGGACCGAATCCCGTCCCTGGCGTCATGACGATGCCGGCCTCGGACAGCAGCACAGAGGCAAAAGATGCGGAGGTGTATCCATTCGGGACACCGATCCAGACATAGAAGGTCGCCTTGGGCCGGTCCACCGTAAACCCGAGCGCCATCAGCCCGTCCACCAGCGCATCGCGCCGCGCCTTATAGACGGCACGCATCGCCTCAACACACTCCTGCGGCCCGTTGAGCGCCGTGATCGCCGCCTCCTGCACCGCCTGGAAGACACCGGAGTCCAGGTTGGTCTTGATTCGGCCAAGGCCGGACAGGATCTCACGGCAGCCGACCGCAAAGCCGATGCGCCACCCGGTCATATTATAGGTCTTGGACAGCGAATGGTACTCGATGGCAACATCCTTCGCCCCTTCTATGGCCAGGAGGCTCTCCGGCAGGTAGCCGTCGTAGGCCATCTCGGAATAGGCCGCATCGTGGCACAGGATCAGCCGGTGACGGCGGGCAAAGTCGACCGCCTCTGCAAAAAACGCCCTCGATGCGACGGCGGCCGTGGGGTTGTTGGGGTAGTTTAAAAACATAATCCGGGCCTTCTTCAGAACCTCTGACGGAATTGCGTCGAGGTCGGGCAGGAACGACCGTTCCCGCCTGAGCGGCATGAAGTACGGGATTCCCTCCGCAAAAACGGTCCCTGCCTGATAGACCGGGTAGCCGGGATCGGGCACCAGCACAATGTCGCCCGGATCGACAAACGCCAGGGGAATGTGACCAATCCCTTCTTTGGACCCGATCAGACTCAGGACCTCGGTTGCCGGATCAAGCGTGACGCCGAACCGTTTGCTGTACCAGTCGGCTACCGTCTGTCGAAAGCTCAGCATCCCCTCGTAGGACGGGTACTGGTGGTGCCGCGGGTCGGCGGATGCCTCCTGCATCCGCGCGATAATGTGTGACGGTGTCGGCAGATCAGGGTCGCCGACCCCCAGGTTGACGATATCCATCCCGCGACGGATCGCCTCCTGCTTCAAACGGTCGATCTCGGCGAAGAGATATGGAGGCAGCTTCGACAGCCGCTGTGCTACACGAAAGGGATTTCCCATGCCTGTCTTCTCCTCCTGGATGTGCGCGGAACGATCAGCCGTCAGCCTTGAGCGGTAACCGTATTGCTCAGCCGGCCGATCCCTTCTATCTCAATCTCAATCGTATCGCCAGGTCGCATCGGACCGATCCCCGACGGGGTACCGGTGGTGATGACATCACCCGGATAGAGGGTCATCACCGTGGACACGAAATGGACCAGGTATGGCACCTCAAAGATGAGGTTGCTGATGTTCGACTCTTGTCGAATGATACCGTTCAGAAGCGCCCGGATGCAGGCGTCGGACAGGTCCAGATCGGTCTGGATCCAGGGACCGAACGGGGCGAAGGTATCGAACGATTTGGCTCGGGTCCACTGTCCGTCTTTATGTTGCAGGTTTCGGGCGGTCACATCGTTTACGCAGACATACCCCAGGACGTACCGATGCGCCCGCTCGACCGGCACCGCCCTCGCCGTGCGTCGGATGACGATCCCCAGTTCTGCCTCATAATCCAGCCGATCGCACGACTTCGGATAGATGATCCGGCCCCGATGGGGAAGCGACGCGGTCGACGGCTTCAGGAAGATGATCGGCTCCTCCGGGGGCTCGAGTCTCATCTCCTCAGCATGATCGCGGTAGTTCAGGCCGACCCCGATAATCTTGGAGGGATCGGTCGGCGTCAGGAACCTGGTCCGCTTCAGCGAATGGGTTCGATCCGTCACGGTAAATTTGCCGAAGATGTCGCCCTCGACCTCCCGGACAACACTATCCTCGACCACACCGTACCGCAGTTGCTTATTGGTAACGAATCGTGCAATCCGCATTATGTCAATCCATGATGCCGGAGGGTCACTGCTCAGGAACGCTCCCCCGCGTCTGTCATTGCGAGGCGAAGCCGAAGCAATCTCACCGTTTTTCGCACTCTCAAGACCTGTGAGATTGCCGCGCTCCCGTTGGTCGCTCGCAATGACGACAATGCCCCCGCTTCATACTCGGCTTCTCAATCCTAGCACGTCCTGCATGTCGTACAGACCGGGCGGCCGACCGATGACCCACCGCGCCGCACGCAATGCACCCCGCGCAAAGTTATCCCGACTATGGGCCCGGTGCGTAATCTCAACCCGCTCCCCACTGCCGTCAAAGATTACGGTATGGTCGCCGACGACATCACCGGCCCGCAACGCATGCATGGCAATCTCGTCTTTGCCGCGCGCGCCCACCATCCCCTTTCGACCGTAGACTCCTACCTTGTCCAGGTCCCGGCCCAGCGCATCAGCGATCACCTGCGCCATCTTCAATGCGGTCCCGCTGGGGGCGTCCTTTTTCAGCCGATGGTGGGTCTCGACGATCTCGACATCATACCCGTCACCCAACACCGAGGCTACCTCAGCCAGCACCTTGAATACAAGGTTCACCCCGACGCTCATATTGGGCGAAAGCACGCAGGGCACCGTCGCGCTCAGCTCCGTGATCCTGTCCAGATCGGTGGCGCCAAACCCGGTTGTTCCTACCACAACAGGGACCTTTGCCTGGACCGCCATGACCAGGTGACTGACGGTAGCCTGCGGGACGGTAAAGTCGATCACCACCTGGCCTTCGCCCACTACCGCACCCAGATCGCCGACAACCGGAACGCCCAGCCTACCAATACCCGCCACCTCACCGGCGTCCTGTCCGATGCCGGCACTGTTCGGCTGTTCGACAGCCCCAACGAGAGTGAAATCGTCGGCCTCACGGATCATAGCGATGATGCGTCCACCCATTCGTCCGGCGGCGCCGCAGACAATCGTGCGTATCATCGAAGGCCACCGAATAAGGCTGAAGGCTGAAGGCTGAAGGCTGAAGGAACGCTCATGAAAGCAGACCGTACGCCCGCATGGCGGCCTTGAGCCGGTTCAGGTTGGACTCGCTCATCGGACAGAGCGGCAGGCGAAGCTCACCGCCGATCATTCCCCGCATGGCCATCGCGGTCTTGATCGGGATGGGGTTGGTTTCATAGAACATCGCCTGGCAGAGTGGGAAGAGCTTAAGGTGGATCTCGCGGGCGCGCTTCCAGTCGCCACCCAGGAATGCATGGGTCAGGTCGGCCACATCGCGCGGCACAATATTGGCCACTACCGAAATGACGCCTCGTCCCCCCACCGCGAGCAACGGCAACGTGAGAGTATCATCCCCGGACAGGAACGCCAGGCGGTCCCCGCACAGCATGATATCCTGGGTCATCTGTTCCAGGTTGCCGGTCGCCTCCTTCATCCCGACGATATACGGATGATCGGCCAACGTCGCCAGCGTCTCCGGCAGCATGTTGATCCCCGTCCGCCCCGGGATGTTGTAGAGGATCACCGGCAACTCCGCCGCATCCGCCACGGCGCGGCAGTGCGTCATCAGCCCGGCCTGTGTCGGCTTGTTGTAATATGGGAGAACCAGGAGGGCGCCGTCGGCCCCCGCCTGTCTGGCAAAGCGCGTCAGATCGATCGCCTCGGCCGTACTGTTCGAGCCGGTCCCCGCAACCACCTCAATGCGCCGATTGGCCGCCTCAATCGTCAATTCGATCACCCGCCGGTGTTCATCGTGGCTGAGCGTCGGCGACTCGCCTGTCGTCCCGCACGGGACCAGGACATCGGTCCCGTTGGTGATGTGAAACTCCACCAACGCACGGAGGGAGGACTCATCAACCCGTCCGTCCTTGAAGGGGGTCACCAACGCCACCATCGAACCCTGGAACATCCGCTTCATGCGATCTCCCGTCAGTGCAGTTTCGAGTTGTCAGTTTTTAGTTTTGAGTAAACAACTGGAGACTAAAAACTTAAAACTGAAAACTAATCCTTGAACGCGTCGGCCATCAGCTCGCCCTGATAGACCAGTCGGACCTCCCCCTCGAAAAAGACCTCCTGATAGTCCGGTCCGGTGAACGACACAGTGAGGATCTCGCCGCTCCTGACCTGCACCTGGACCGGGGAAGACACCAGTCCCAACTCGGCCGAGATCAGCGCTGAGGCGACGGTTCCTGTGCCGCAGGCCAGCGTCTCGTCCTCGACGCCCCGTTCATAGGTCCGGATAGCCAGCGCATGACCGTCAGCAACGGCCACAAAATCGACGTTCGTCCCCGCCGGTTGAAAGGCCGGGTGAAACCTGATGGCGCGCCCCAGCGTGCGGACCGGGACGGCCTCCAGATCCGAACACAAGAGGACGGCGTGCGGCACCCCTGTATTGATGCTGTGGATCTCGTACGAGACGCCGTCCACGTCAATCGATAGACGCAGGCGCATCCCGTGTGGCCGGCTGATCTGCAACGTGACCCGGTCGCCGTTCACCCGCGCCCGGATCGTCCCGGCCAGCGTATCAAAGGCCATGTCGGGTGCCGCGATCCCCAACATCTCGGCGAACCTGGCCACGCAACGGCCGCCGTTGCCGCACATCTCCGCCTCACTGCCGTCGGCGTTGAAGATCCGCATCCGGAAATCGGCCGTCGAAGAGGGCTCGACCAGGATCAGGCCGTCAGCCCCTACCGAGATCCGGCGTCGGCAGAGTCGCTCAGCCAGCGTCCTGGGCTCGATGTCGAGATGACCGGCGCGGTTATCGATCAGGATAAAATCGTTACCGCTTCCGCTCATTTTCACGAAGCTTAGTTTATCCATTTTACCTCATCACGCCTCGGACGGGCGACCCAGTGGGTCGCCCCTACGTCCCTCGTACTGGCCTCCTACAGATCTGCCGGAATGCGCTCGCTGCGGATCAGATCCTCATAACTTTCCCGTTCGCGGATGGTGAACCAGCGATCGCCCCTCACCAGGATCTCCGGCGGCCTTGGTCGACTGTTGTAGTTGGATGACATCGTATGGCCGTAGGCGCCGGCGCTCATCACAACCAGCAACTCGCCGGGCTCGGGGACCGGCATCGACCGGTCCTTGGCCAGGAAATCGCCCGACTCGCAGACGGGACCCACCACATCGGCCGTCACCATCTCCCGCCCCTCCTCACGCCGTGCAGGGAGGATCGAATGGAATGAACCGTACAGGCTCGGGCGGACCAGATCGTTCATCCCGGCATCGACCACGATAAAGTGCTTAGCCGGCGTGCGCTTGTCGTAGAGAACCCTTGTGACCAGGACCCCCGCATTCCCGACAATGACCCGTCCAGGCTCCAGGACGATGGTGCATCCCAGATCCTTGATGACCGCAATCATTGCCTCCGCGAAGACCCGCGGGATCGGCGGATCTTCATCTTTGTAGGTGATCCCGAGCCCGCCACCGACATCCAGATATTTGATCGCAAAGCCATGATGACGCAATTCGGTGATCAGCCCGGCCATCTTGGCCAGACTGTCCACGAAGGGCGCAATCTCGGTAATCTGGGATCCGATATGTTGATGGACCCCAACGACCTCGATATGGCGCAGTGCTCCGGCCACCCGGTACTCCTCCATCGCCAGGGAGATGTCGATGCCGAACTTACTCTTCTTCAACCCGGTCGAGATATACGGGTGGGTCTTGGGATCAACGTCCGGGTTGATCCGCAGCGCCACCCTCGCCTTTATCCCCGTGGCGCCCCCTACCTCATTCAACAGACGGAGCTCCTGCGGCGACTCTACGTTGAACATCAGGATATCGGACTTCAGTGCAAACTCCATCTCGTCACGGGTCTTGCCCACCCCTGCAAAGACGATGCGGCTGGGCGGGATACCGGCCCGTAAGGCCCGATAGAGCTCCCCACCCGACACGACATCGGCGCCGCCTCCCAGGTCGGCGAACAGCTTCAAGGTCGCACCGTTGGAGTTGGCCTTCATGGCAAAACAGACCAGGTGAGGGATGTCGGCGAACGCCTGGTCAAAGGTCCGAAAGTGGTGCGTCAGCGTTGCGTGGCTATACAGATAGAACGGGGTCCCGACGGCGTCAGCAATCCGTTCGATCGGCACCTCTTCGCACGCCAGACGATCGTCGCGATACTGGAAATGATGCACGCAGCACCCTCCTGGTGTGGGGTTATCCGTCGAATTTTGGCACAGGGAGGGCACGGAGTCAAAAGGAAAGTGGGAGATTGAAGGGCGGCTATTCGCTTGACACTACTGGAGGGGCACATCACAATACGATTGTCGGCGGCTCTGGAAGAGCAGGCGCATCGCCACAATAACCGGTGGAAAAGCGACGATTCGCAGGCTTGAACGTGGTGGAGCAGCAGGTGTCTCCGTACTTCGCCGACGCGGGGTTCGATATCGTGACCTTTGCCGCCTCGGCAGGCGGGCGTGGTGTTGATGATGGACGAGATGAAGGGATGATCACGGACCCCTTCGACCGGCAGATCGAGATCGCGCGAGAGCGGCTCCAGCAGTTGGAGCGCCGTGCCCACGAGTCGGCCGAGCCGCGTACCCTGGCCCTGGAGACCCTGGCGGAGCTGTCCACCGCGCTGGAAGAGTTGAACGTCCTCACGGAGGAGCTGCGCGAGCAGAACGAGGAGTTGCTGGCCACTCAGCAGGCGCTGGAGACGGAGCACCGGCGCTACCTGGACCTGTTTGAGTCGGCCCCAGACAGCTACCTCGTCACCGACCCCGACGGGCGCATCCGGGAGGCCAATGCCGAGGCGGCGAGGCTGCTCCAAGTGGGCCGCGACGCGCTGGTGGACCGGTCGGTGGTCGCCTTCGTGGCGGAGGCCGAGCGGTCGGTCTTTGAGCAGGACCTTACGCGGATTCGGGCCGGAGGGACGCCGGCGACGGACTGGCAGGTGCTGTTACAGCCCTCGACAGGTGCGCCCGTGCCGGTGTCGCTCGCCGTGGGGCTGATTCGCGACGAGTCCGGTCGGCTGCAGAGCCTGCGCTGGCTGGTACGCGACATCACCAGGCGGAGACAAATGGAGACGCAGTTGCGCGCGTCCCAGCAGGAGCTCCGTGCCCTGACGTCCCATCTGGAATCGATCCGAAAAGACGAGCGCACCCGGGTCGCCTGGGAGATCCACGACGAGTTGGGGCAGACTCTGGCGGCCCTGAATTTCGACTTGCGGTGGCTGGCCGGCCGGCTGCCGGCCGAGCAGACCGCCCTGCTGGCGAAGATCGATGAGATGTCCAAGCTTCTGCAGGGCACGATCAGCGCAGCACGGCGGATCTCGACAGAGATGCATAATATGGTCCTGTACGACCTTGGACTGCCGACCGCCCTGGAGTGGCAGACCGGGGAGTTCACGGTACGGACCGGCATCAACTGTCGGTTTACGACCTCGCTTCAGATGCCTAAACTGGATGATAAACGGTCGACGGCACTGTTCGGCATCTGCGAGGTGATCCTCGGTGACGTTACCACCCGCTCCCGGCCTACTATGGTCACCATCAGCCTGGAACAGCGGGATGCCCGCCTCATCCTGGTCGTCGCGGATAACGGGAAGGCGATCGAGCAGGATGGACGCACCGCCGATTCGCTCGAGCGGGTGCGCCTGCGCGAACAGGCGCTGGCATTAGGGGGAACAGTCTCCATCGTGAGCCGCGCGGGCGTCGGAACCACTGTCACCGTCGAGATCCCGCTCACCCCTCCCGCCGTCCAGGGAGGTGACACGCCTGCTGCCTAGCGCGCCCACTCGTCACGCTGGACGCTCAACGCCTCACGAGATCTTTACCCCCGTAGCACACGAACCCGGACCGCCTTGGCGCGGCCGCGATCATCCTGACCCAGGTCGAACTCCACCGTGTCGTTTTCCCTCAAGGTGGCGCCCCCCTCGACGTCGCTCGCGTGGACGAACGCGTCCTGCCCGCCGTCATCCCGCACGATAAACCCGAACCGCTTCGTCACATTGAACCACTTGACCTTACCTTTCATCGTCGTCTCCTCGCCCCTCAAAGGGGGCCTGTGTCTGTGGGGCGCCGGCCTGTCCAGTGTCCTACGTCCGAGATTGGTTCACTATTGCCGCATGCGCCCCAACCTGTATTTCCCCTCTCCCCACCCACAGGGTGTGCGGGCAGAGGGGGTCAGGTCTTCGTGCGTTGTCCGGGTCCGTGTGAGCGATGCCGCTCCAGTTCCCGGATACGGTCTCGCAGCGATGCGGCCCGCTCGAACTCAAGCCGCTTCGCCGCCGCCCGCATCTCCTTGTCCAACTGCTCGATGTAGGCCGGTAACTCCTCCTGCGTCACGCGGTCGGCCGCCTCGACATCGGGCGTAGTCGGCACGGTATAGTAGTCCTGCTCGCAGACGCTGGAGAGGACATCGGAGATCGACTTTTTGATGCTCTCCGGCGTGATGCCGTGCTCGAGGTTATAGGCCACTTGACGCTCGCGTCGCCGCTCGGTCTCATCCATGGCGCGCCGCATCGAATCGGTGACGGTATCCGCATACAGCACCACCCGCCCCTCGACGTTTCTGGCGGCCCGGCCGATGGTCTGGATGAGGGAGCCGGTAGAGCGAAGGAACCCCTCCTTGTCGGCATCCAGGATGGCGACCAGCGCCACCTCGGGGATATCCAATCCTTCCCGCAACAGGTTGATCCCGACCAGCACATCGAACTTCCCCAGCCGTAGTTCGCGGATGATCTCATTCCGCTCCAGCGTATCGATGTCGGAGTGCAGATAGCGGACCCGGATCCCGACCTCGGCGAGGTAATCAGTCAGGTTCTCGGCCATCCGTTTGGTCAGCGTCGTCACCAGGACCCTATGGCCTCTGGCGGTGACCGCCCGGACCTCGCCGATCAGGTCGTCGATCTGCCCTCGGATCGGTCGGACCTGGATCTCGGGGTCGATCAACCCGGTAGGGCGGATGATCTGTTCCACGATCTCCCCCTTGACCTTCGCCAACTCATAGGGGCCCGGCGTCGCCGAGACGTAGACGACCTGATGCACCGCCCGCTCGAACTCCTCAAAGGTGAACGGCCGATTATCGAGGGCCGACGGCAGGCGGAAGCCGTACTCTACCAGCGTCTGCTTGCGCGAACGGTCGCCGTGGTACATGCCGCGGACCTGCGGGATCGTCTGGTGCGACTCGTCGATCATCACCAGGGCGTCCCGCGGCAGGTAGTCCATCAGCGTGGGGGGCGCCTCGCCGGCCGCCCGGCCCGACAGGTGGCGGGAGTAGTTCTCGATCCCCTTGCAGGTCCCGACCTCCCGCATCATCTCGATGTCGAAGGCAGTCCGCTGCTTGAGCCGCTGCGCCTCCAACAGCTTCCCGGTCCGCTCAAACGACGCGATCTGCGCTTGTAACTCCTCGAGGATCGCGGCGAAGGCCGCCTCTCGGCGGTCGCGGGGAGTCACATAGTGCGTCGCCGGATAGATCGGCACCCGATAGAGCGCCTGGATCCGTTCGCCCGTCACCGGATCAATCTCCCATAGCCCCTCCACCTCGTCGCCAAACAGTTCCACCCGGACCACCGTGTCGGCGTAGGCGGGGAAGATCTCCACCACGTCCCCCCGGACCCGGAAGGCGCCGCGGTGCAGATCGTACTCGTTGCGCTGGTACTGGATCTCCACCAGCTTCCGGAGCATCGCCTCCCGATTACACTGGCCGCCCCGCTCCAGGAAAAGCATCATCCCATAATAGGCCTCCGGCGAACCGAGGCCGTAGATGCACGAGACCGAGGCTACGATGACCACGTCGCGCCGCTCCAGCAGCGACCGGGTCGCCGAATGGCGCAGCTTGTCGATCTGATCGTTGATCATTGAATCCTTCTCGATGAAGGTGTCGGTGACGGGCAGGTACGCCTCCGGCTGGTAATAGTCGTAGTAGCTGACGAAGTATTCGACGGCGTTGTGCGGGAAAAATGCCTTGAACTCTTCAAAGAGCTGGGCCGCCAGGGTCTTGTTGTGCGCGATGATCAGCGTGGGGCGCTCAACGGCCGCGATCACGTTCGCCATGGTAAAGGTCTTCCCCGACCCGGTGACCCCAA
Organism: Candidatus Methylomirabilota bacterium; assembly: GCA_003104975.1. Lineage (NCBI taxonomy): Bacteria > Methylomirabilota (SeqCode) > Candidatus Methylomirabilota bacterium. Next base: position 105,868 of record PQAM01000019.1, on the reverse strand, counting down.
GCAGGACCTGGTGCGGCCTCCCTTGCAGGCATCCGTCGATCAGTTGCTTGATCGCCTGGGGTTGATCGCCCTTGGGCTGATAGTCGCAGACGAGCTTAAAGTTGGGCATGGTGGTGGGGTGGTCAGGACAGGGAGCCCGACAGGTCCCCTCCTACGTTGCGGGGGAGGTATTTGCTCCAGGACCCGACCCCGTGCGGGGAATAGAACATGAGGCCGAGATACACGATCGAGACCGGCTTAACCGGCCTACGGAGCAGGCTCATACTGACCTCGTGCAGGGGCTTGCTCCCCTTCTTCAGATTGCAGGCGCGGCAGGCACTGACAACGTTCTCCCAGACGGTCCGACCGCCCCGCGACCGGGGGATCACATGATCGATGGTCATCCGTTCGCCCCCGTTTTGTCCGCAGTACTGGCAGGTATAGGCGTCCCGTTTCAGGATATTCTTCTTGTTGAAGGAGACCGCGGGGATGATGGGGCGCTTGACATAGCGATGGAGGCGGATGACGGTCGGGATGATAATGACGATCGAGGGAGAGTGAATGACGCGTGGACCGTCCTCGATCCGTTCGGCCTTCCCGGTGTACAGCAGAATGACGGCTCTTCGCGCGGTGCAGACGTGGAGGGGTTCGAAGGAGTTATTCAGTACCAATACTTTGTCGGTGTCCATCGAGCGATTCAGTGGGCTTCATGCTTGCGAATCCCCGTATACACGAATCATCCTTAGCATACAACGAGGAGCATTGTCAACGCAAAGGAAACAACGCCAACTTTGCCACGCCTACTGCCTAAGGAGGTCGAGGAGGATCCCTTCACGCAGGCCGCTGTCGCTGACCGTGCACTCGTCGTAGGCCAGCAGGGCCATCGCGGTGACGAGAAGCGCAGTGCCGGCGATAATGACGTCGGCCCGGCCGGGTTCCAGAGACGGGGTCTCGCGCCGCGTCGTCAGCGGTATGCTCGCCAACTCCTGCAGCAGAGACCGTGTTCGGTCCCTCGACAACCGATGACCGTTCACCCGGGGCGCGCTGTAGACGGGCAGCCCCAAATCGATCGCGGCCAGCGTGGTCGGCGTCCCGGCGGTACCGATGAGCGTCGTCCCGGCGAGATCAGGCAGCTCAGCGCGCAACCGCCCGACCCGTTGGGCGATTGCCCGCTCAACCGCCTCCAGTTGACCGGCGGTCGGGGGATCGTGATGCAGATGCGCCTCGGTCAGCTTGACCACGCCCAGGCCGGTGCTCACCATCGCCTCAATCGCCTCCCCCGCAGCGACGATGAACTCGGTGCTCCCCCCGCCGATGTCCATGACCAGGACCCGGCTCGACCCCAGACCGAGCCCCTGCTGAACGCCCACAAGGGTGAGGCGCGCCTCCTCGTTGCCGTCGATCACCCGGACACTGAGCCCGCTTTCTCGAAGCACCGCCGCCACGAACGCCTCGCGATTGCGCGCCTCCCGTACGGCGCTGGTGGCGACCGCCGCGATACGCGCGGGCCTGAAACGCCGAGCCGTCTCGGCGAACCGTCCGAGGACCGCCACGCTGCGCCGCATCGCCGCCTCCTGGAGCACCCGGCTCGGCAGCAACCCCTCGCCGAGGCGCACGATCTCCTGCTCCTCATGCAGAACGGTAAAGCGATCAGAGGCCGTCGCGTTGGCCACAAGCAGGCGCAGCGTATTCGTCCCGATATCGATGGCTGCGTAGATCCCCATTTATGCTCCAGTATGGTGCGAATCCGCAGCAGCGTGCAGACGCCGGACCAGGTCGGCCTCAGGCCGAACGGCAATCGTCTTCTCCTGTGTCAGCAGCACAGCGCCAAGCGCAGCGCCCTTGGGCTTCCGCAGGAATTTCCGCAGGACATAGTCCACCGGCACCTTGACCTCGCCGCGCGCGCGGCTATAGTAGGCCGCGAGTTGCGCTGCCTCGCACAGCGTTCGCGGCGGGGCCGGCTTCCCCTTCGCCAGACGCACGACGACGTGCGAGCCGCGGATCCCCTGGGCGTGCAGCCACAGATCGTGCGACCTGGCCAGCCGCCAGGTCAGGTGATCGTTGCCCGGCCCGTTCCGGCCGACCAGAATGGCCAGACCGTCCGACGAGCGAAAGGCGCGCGGCTCTGGCCCCTCGGACGGCCGAGCATGCGGTGCTGTCGGCGCCTGGGCGGGCCGCCGTCTGACGATGCGGGCCAGGGCGGCATCCACCTGCTGCAGCGCGTCCGGATCCTGTGCCGCCTCGATCTGTTCGAGCATCGCACACAGCGTATGCAGCCGCGTCGTCGTCTCCGTAAGACGCTGATCGACGATCGCGGCGCCGCGCTTCGCCTTGCGGTGCAGGGCGAAGTAGCGTTGGGCATTGTCCTCGATGGAGCAGGTGGGATCCAGCTCGATGCGCAGCAACGGTGTACCCGAATCGGCATAGTCGGTCAGCTCGACCGTCTGCTGACCGCGCCGAATGCGAGCCCGGTTGGCCAGCAGGAGTTGCCCCTTCCGAGCATGGATCTCCCCCTCGCGATAGAGCGCGGCCTCTTGCTCGAGCGCTGTCGACAGCCGGGCTGTCGCGTCGATCTCACGTTGCAAGTTCCGTCGTAACTCAGCCCGAAGGACACCCAACTGCACACCCTGCTCGCGGCCTTGATGGCAGGCAGCCAGCGCCTCGGACATGGTGGAATACGGAACCTGACGTTCGGCGGGCACCGTCACAAGCGGAAAGGCGGCGGTGCCGACAGGCTCCCCATCGTCTCCCAGCAGGAGCCTGGGTTCAAAGGCGGCAGCGGCCACGCGGTCCATCAGCTCGCGGAACGACTTCCACAGTGCGCGCGCCTGCTCATCGTGGGGGACGAGGGTCGAGGAACCGGCGCGGGCCGCCAGTTCCCTCGCCATCAATGGGCTGAACCCGGCAAGGCCGGTCGACAGTGCGCGCGCCGCGTCCATCCCGTCAGCGAGGCATCCGCAGACCATCGCGTGGAACTGCTCTTCCCCGATGCTCCTGGGATCGATGCGCCGATCATCGAGGGGGGGCCGATATGGCTCACCCGGTCCCGACGTCGCACCCCCCGTTCGGCCGGAGGCCGCTCGCAGGCGATCGGTCACCGTCCCGGTCGCTCGATCGACAAGGACCATATTGCCCGCGGCCCCAAGCATCTCCAGATAGAGCGTCATGGCCGCGTCGGATAGCGGGCCGCCGCGCAGATGGATTGCCACGATCCGATCCAGCCCCACCTGCTCAATCCCCTCGATTACCGCCCCTTTGGTCTTTGAGGCGATCAGGTCCCCAAATCTCGACACATGAACAGCGGGCTTCCGGGGCGGCCGGCACAACTCGACCCTGGGTGCGCCCGGCATGACGGAGAGTACGAGCCCGCCAGGCCCTTGTCCCCCGTAAAAGACCAGCAGCAGGCTCCACCGATCGAGTTGCTGGATGCGATTGATCTCGGCGCCCGGAAGGATGGCCTGCAGTTCCTGGACAATCGCGGCAAGGCACAAGGCGTCCATGTGGCCTTACAGCATCCGGCTGAGGAACTGGCCGGTGTACGAGGTCGGATGGGCCGCCACCTCGTCCGGCCGTCCCGCCACGACGACCTGTCCGCCGTCGTCGCCTCCCTCCGGCCCAAGGTCGATGATCCAGTCGGCCGTCTTGATCACCTCCAGATTGTGCTCGATCACCAGGACGGTATTGCCGACATCGGTCAGGCGGTGCAGGACCTCCAAGAGCTGGCTGATGTCGTGGAAGTGCAGCCCGGTGGTCGGCTCATCCAGGATATAGATGGTCCGGCCGGTCCCCCGTTTGCTCAGTTCCCGCGACAGCTTGACCCGCTGCGCCTCGCCGCCCGACAGCGTCGTGGCCGACTGGCCCAGCTTGATGTAGCCCAGGCCCACGTCGAACAGGGTCTGCAGTTTCTCCTTGATCTTGGGGACGGGCTCGAAGAAGCGGAGCGCCTCCTCCACCGACATATCCAAGACCTCCGAAATACTCTTCCCCTTATAGGTGATCTCCAGCGTCTCCCGGTTGTATCGCGCCCCCTTGCAGACATCGCAGGTCACATGGACGTCGGGCAGGAAGTGCATCTCGATCTGGATCAGCCCGTCGCCCTGGCAGGCCTCGCAGCGGCCGCCCTTGACATTAAAGCTGAAGCGGCCCGGTTTGTAGCCGCGCATACGCGCCTCCGGCACCAGCGCGTACAGCTCCCTGATGAAGCTGAAGACGCCGGTATAGGTGGCCGGGTTGCTGCGCGGGGTGCGGCCAATGGGCGACTGATCGATATCGATCACCTTGTCGATGTGTTCGGCGCCCAGGATCTTATCGTGCGCCCCCGGTCGCTCCCGCGAGCCGTAGAGCTGGTGGTCCAGCGCCCGCCGCAGGATCTCGTTCACCAGGGTGCTCTTGCCGGAACCGGAGACGCCGGTCACACAGGTGAATACCCCCAGCGGGATCTCCACCTCGATGTTCTTGAGGTTGTGTTCGCGCGCCCCGACGATGGTGAGGACCAGCCCGTTCCCCCGCCGTCGAATGGCGGGTACAGGGATGGTCAGTCGTCCCGACAGGTACTGACCGGTCAGCGAACCCTTGTCCCGGACGATATCGCGGGGGGTCCCGCACGCCACCACCCGCCCGCCGGAGATCCCCGCCCCCGGCCCCAGGTCGATGACGTAGTCGGCGGCGCGGATGGTGTCCTCGTCGTGCTCGACAACCAGGACCGTGTTGCCCAGATCGCGCAGCCGCTTCAGCGTATTCAGCAGGCGGACATTGTCCCGTTGATGCAGGCCGATGCTGGGCTCGTCCAGGATGTACAGGACACCGACCAGCGAGCTGCCGATCTGTGTCGCGAGACGAATCCGCTGCGCCTCGCCGCCGGCCAGCGTCGCGGCGGTCCGGTCGAGGGTCAGATAGTCAAGGCCGACGTTTACGAGGAAGGTCAGGCGCTCGCGCAGCTCCTTGAGGATGCGGCGGGCGATCTCGCGGTCCTTCTCGCCGAGTTCGAGTTTCTGGAAAAAGTGAAGCGCCGCCTTGACCGAATAGCGGGTCACCTCCGCAATCGACTTGCCGTCGATCTTGATGGCCAGCGACTCCCGCCGCAGGCGCGCCCCATGGCACGTCGGACACGGGCGGACGCTGGCCAGCCGCTTGACATAGTTCTCGATCTCCTCCCGCACCTTGGTGGACGAGGTCTCCTTGTAGCGGCGGTCGAGATAGTGGATGTTCGGGCCGCCGTGCCATGGTTCCAGGATACCGGGCAGATCGTCCATCCGCCCGTCCAGCTTGGTGCCCAGACCGTCGCAGGTGGGGCAGGCACCGTGCGGATTGTTGAACGAGAAGATGCGAGGGCTGACCTCCGGATAGCTGACGCCGCAGTCGATGCAGGCCAGCCGCTCGGAGAAGACCAGATCCTTCACCGGTTCGAGGAGGTTGACGACCACAATCCCCTCGCTGAGCTTCAGCGCGGTCTCAAGTGAATCGGCCAGTCGTTTTCGGATATCGGTCTTCAGGATCAGCCGATCCACCACCACCTCGATGGTGTGTTTCTTGTTCTTGTCCAACTCGATCGTCTCCTCAAGCTCTCGAAGCTTGCCGTCGACGCGGACGCGAACGAACCCCTGTCGGCGCAGGTCGGCGAAGACCTGGCGGTACTCCCCCTTCCGCCCCCGGACGACCGGCGCCAGGACCTGAAACTTGCTCCCATCCGGCAGCGCCAGGACCTGGTCCACGATCTGCTGGACCGTCTGGGAGGTGATCGGCTTGCCGCAGGTGTAGCAGTGCGGCTTCCCGACCCGGGCAAACAGCAGACGCAGGTAGTCGTAGATCTCCGTCACCGTCGCGACGGTCGACCGGGGGTTTTTGCTGGTGGTCTTCTGCTCGATGGAGATCGCCGGCGACAGCCCCTCGATCAGGTCCACGTCCGGCTTGTCCATCTGTTCCAGGAACTGCCGGGCGTAGGTGGACAGCGACTCGACATAGCGCCGCTGCCCCTCGGCATAGATGGTGTCGAAGGCCAACGACGACTTCCCGGAGCCGGAGACACCGGTAATGACCACCAGCTTATCCCGCGGGATCTCCAGATCGATCGACTGCAGATTGTGCTCTCGCGCACCCCGAATCAGAATCTTATCGCTTGCCATAAGTGACTCACCCCTACAAATTAGGCGCTTAGACTGAGGGCTAGAATGCCCGAAGTTTTGTGTGCTCGCGCATGGCTTATTCCTAAAAGCCTTCAGTCTTCAGCCTGTTTACCTGCTGGCGCTAAACTTTTATTATAACCGATTTTCCTCCCCCAGCAAGGCAACAGGGCAGAAGTATCTTTACAATCCGTTCATGGTGAGCCTGTCGAATCCATACATTCCCTTGTCGAAATTCCGTTGACAAATCTGAGAAATGGCAAGAAAATCCCGCGTATGTTAATGATTTTTGTCTGGCGCTATGCAGGTCAATATTATCGTAGTTGGGCAGAAACAAACAAAGGCAAGGAGGGCTGAAGAATGGTTCCCAAACGCGTTCAGGATCGACTCGTCAGATCCCTCGCGAAGTTTCAGCAGGTAATCAAAATTGCCAAAGACCGCGATGTCAACGAGTCCGACACCGTTTCAATCATCAGGGATACCCTCGCCGAGGTCTTTGGGTATGACAAACACCTCGATATTACCAGCGAGTTCGCAGTCCGCGGCACTTACTGTGACCTCGCTATCAAGAATGACGGTAAAGTCGAATACCTGATTGAGGCCAAGGCAATCGGGCTCGATCTCAAAGACAGCCATCTTCGCCAGGCAATCGAATACGGTGCCAATAAGGGAGTTCAGTGGGTCATCCTCACGAATGCCGATTCCTGGCAGGTCTACAAGATTCGTTTTGAGCAACCAATCGCCTACGATCTTGTCTGCGCGTTCAATTTCCTCGATTTGAACCCAAAGAATGACGAGCACCTTGAAATGCTCTTCGTCGTCTGCAAGGAAGGGCTCGCCAAGGATGCCCGGGAGGAATTTCATGAAAAGACGCAAACCGTCAACCGCTTCGTCCTTGGCGCACTCATTTTGACGGACGACGTCGTGTCGGTGATTCGACGCGAGCTTCGCAAGCTGTCGGACGGCGTCTTGATATCCCCCGAGGAAATATGCAAGGTTCTCAGGGATGAGGTGCTGAAGCGGGACGTTCTTGAGGGGGACGAAGCGGCCAAAGCCTCTACCCGCATTCGTAAATTCTACGGAAAGCTTGCCAGGCGTGCTCGAAGCACCTCCGACGACAAGAAGGATTCCGGTATTGACACGCTATCGATCGGAGAGGCGTGCTCATCCGAAATGCAAGCGTCGGAGGACTAGGGTTCCGTTGAGAACCGGCAAGGATAGAGGGTCCACAGGCGTTGTAGCTGCCCTGCCACGCTTGATATTCTGCCCTACAGTGCCAAGGGAGAGGTACAGGGCCGAGGTAAGGGAACCGGCATGTAAGTACACCAGCAGCTAGATGCGCGTAAGAAGCCAGCAACGCATCGGAGGTGCGAGTCGCCATCAACCACAACAGGGGGAACTGGCCATGGCAGGCGAAATAACAATTAAAGGAACCAAAGCGCCAAACGGTGCAAAGATGACCAAGGGTACCGGTTGGCGTTTAGCGACTACAAAAGGAAAAAAGCGGGTATTTGCGGCTACGCTCCTCCAGACCTTCAATATCGGAAAGAAGCGTATCGCAATTTTCAACGTGCCGAAGTAAGTATCGGGGCCAGCGACCTAACGTAGCGGTAGTGGCAGACGCGCCGAAAAGCGCTATCCGTTCGTGGGTGCCGTGCCCGGCGCTCCGGGCACACCACGATTAGCCGACCAAATAACTGTCACCATAATCTTTGCCTTGTATCAGCCAGTAGCGTACACTAAACAACCCTTGGCTGTAAGCCAAGGGGTTTACAGAGTGTCGGCTTGAAGCCGACCGTGAATCCCCTCCCCCTGCGATGGGGGAGGGCGAGGGTGGGGGTGATAGGGGGACAACTGCTCCGTTCACCCCCATCCCAGCCTTCCCTTCCTCAAGGGGGAAGGGGAGCTCATGTTCGCGTCGCGCACATATCGCCCATACCTGCTTCGCCTGAAGGCGAGGGGTTTCCACCATCCCCGGAGGGGACACTAACCCATGCGGTTCGTTGCCCTCCCAATAGTTTAAGGTGCTGAGCGGCCTGGTCCGGGAGGAGTTCAGGTGAGAGAGAAGGACTTCCAGAATCTCGTCAGGAGTGTTCGTCAGGCTGGGCGGATCCGGCGGGGCACGATGAGGCCGGCCCGGGTTTTCACGTTTCATCCGGCTGACATCAAGGCGATCCGTGGCAAGCTCGGCAAGTCACAATCCGAGTTCGCCCTGATGATCGGCGTCAGCCTGGCGACGCTGTAGAACTGGGAACAAGGACGGCGAGTGCCTGAAGGCCCGGCGCGGGCGCTGCTGAAGGTGGCTGCAGACAATCCGGAGGCCGTCGCCCATGCCCTGGGAGCGTAGGCGTTCCCCTGAACTGAAACCAGCCCGCTGGCCTGTTGCGTGAAGGTAATCCAGCGTCCTGTTTCTGCAATTCGTTGCATACTTGCGGACGTCATTCCGGCCAAGCGCGCATTGCGCCTCGTGCTGGAGTGGCTCGACCTTCACCAAGCGGAACTCCTTGAGGATTGGAACCTTGTTCAGGCCGGGCGACCGGCAAATAAGATCGCACCATTGGAGTAGCGAGATGATACCGAGAGTTGAGGAAGCGCACTATGTCCAAGGGTTCACAATTCACCTTCGGTTTTCGGACGGAACGAAAGGTGACGTGGATCTTAGCGGGGAGTTATACGGGGAAGTCTTTGAACCGCTCAAGGACCAGGTCCTGTTCCGGCAGTTCATCGTACACCCCGAATTCCATACTCTCTCCTGGTCAAACGGGGCTGACTTCGCCCCGGAATATCTGTACGAGAAGGTGCGGGTTGCAGCATAACTACGCGATCGAACCGCCCGACCTGCGGCGGCTCATCGCGACCGTCAGGCCGAATGAATTCCGGAGTGGTCACGATCACGTACGAGGATCTGTCGCTCGCGTTCGACTTCGTGAGCTCCGGCGCTCCGATGGAGCACCGCGCGTACGTGTCTCTGGATACCGGTCGGATCTACTGGATGTCGGAACTGAACCCGATTCAGGAAGAAGAGACCCCGGATGATCTGGGCACCTCGGATCGATTCCTGGCGATACCACACAAGAACGACCTGAATCTGGGTCGGCGGCTTGCCCTCCGTTTCGTCGAGGCACATCTTCCTCATCGATATGACCGTGTCGCGGATATCTTCCGCCATCGGGGAGCATACGGGTGCTTCAAGGAAGTCCTGGCTGCGGAAGGGTGTCTTGAGCAATGGTATGCGTTCGAAGCTGAGGCGACCGAGGACGCGCTCAAGGAGTGGTGCCGGAGGAATGGCGTGCACCTGGTCGGACCCGACGAGAAGCCGACCGGCCGGGAGGGTAGGTGACAAAACAGTCCGGGGACATGGGTGACACAAGGAAAGTCCGGTGTCCTGAGCCAGAAGTTCAATGAAAGCCGGCATCCAGAACTCCCGTTATTTCCTGGATTCCGGCTCGCGCCCGCGATACGGCCCCAGACCTGATCGGGGGCGGAATGACGGCGAGAAATATGCGACGAATTTCAGAAACAGGACACCAGAACGCGCAGAATCCCAGAGCGTCATTTCCCACAAAGACGCGAAGGCTCACCCAAGCAAACGGCTCACGGACTAGTTCGGTCGCCGGGAGCCGTGGCCTGTCGATGAGGGTAAGCGACATGCCGGGATTCGCTCGCTCATCGTCGCCTACGACACTGGACGTCTGGCCATATACTCTGAAGGTACTCGGGCTGCCGAATAGGGTTGCATAGCGGTATCCGCTCGGATACACTCAAGCGTGTGAATACCTTTCACCGTTCCGAGGAATTTGACGCATGGCTCGTCGCATTGAAAGATGAGGTGGGCCGTGCCCGTATCGTTCACCGCATCCGCTCTGCCGAGCACGGCAACTTTGGCGACTGTGAGCCGGTGGGCGAGGGCGTCTCCGAAATGCGTATCCATGTCGGCCCTGGTTATCGAGTCTATTTTACTCGTCGCGGAGAGGTGATGTATCTGCTTCTGCTTGGCGGGGACAAGTCCTCGCAGAAGCGTGACATCACACATGCCGTTGAAATGGCCCGGGCTTTGGAGAAGGAGTGACCTATGGCTAAATTTGCCCCCTTCGATGCTGCAGACTACCTCGACGACGAGGAAACTATTGCGGAATATCTCACCGCTGCCCTCGAAGATCCGAATCCCGACGTATTTCTTACCGCAGTGCGCGATGTCGCCCGTGCTCGGGGCATGGCGCAACTTGCCAAAGACGCCGGTCTTGGACGCGAGAGCCTCTACAAAGCGCTTGCGCCTGGTGCCAAGCCGCGCTACGACACGATGCTGAAGCTGCTGCATGCGCTCGGCGTTAAACTTTCGGCCTCTTCCGCTCATTCGTGAGCGTCACGGTATGCCCAACATCGCAAGGTCCCACTTATCAGTCGAGTAGCCTCGCGCGAACTGCTGACATAAACAATTGAAGTTGTTTGGCGCGATACAGGCAGTCCGGGGGCATAGGTGAGGGTTGTCCTCAGCGCAGTTCAGAGGGTCTATCATTCCTCTAAGGGAACGTTGCGGCCGATGATGGCTTCTACCTCTCTGATGAGGACGCGCAATTGGGGCACGAAGTATTCGGCGTTGGAGGAAATGGACAGGCGTTCGGTGCCCCACACCATGAAGTGATGCGTTGAAGAAAGGACGAAAAAAATGAAAGTCCATTACGATAAAGACGTTGATGCTGTCTATATCAAATTCGGTAATCAAAAGCCGGATGGGGTGATTGAAATTGCTGAGGGTGTAAATTTAGATACGACTTCTGAAAACAAAATAGTTGGCATTGAAATTCTTCGGGCTTCCAAAACAATGAACATCAAGACGATTCTCTCTTACGAACTTGAACTCGACAACAAGTTGATAAAGACGGCTTGACAACCGCATTGAGCTGATCAGGAACTCCCATTATTTCCTGGATTCCGGCTCGCGCCCGCTGTGCGGGCTTGGCCGGAATGACGTCCGGACGTATGTAATACATTTCAAAACAGGACGCGAGCGGCAACGCGGAGAGTCTTGGGATAGAAGTACAAGACAAATGGCAAAGAGAGACTTCCCTCCCATTCATCCCGGTGAAATCCTCCTGGAAGAGTTCCTCAAGCCGATGAATATCTCTCAGTACAGACTCGCGAGAGATATCAGTGTCGATCCCCGTCGGATCAATGAGATCGTGCATGGCAAGCGCTCGATCAGCGCCGATACGGCCCTGCGTCTTGGCCGCTACTTTGGCACCTCTGCCCGGCTGTGGCTCAATCTCCAATCCCATTACGATCTGGAGGTGCAAGAGGAACTGATCGGCGATCGGCTGGAAGAAGAAGTCAAATCTGTTGCATGATCCCCGCCCTGGTATCCGGTCATTGATCCCGGCTGACCACTTGCTGGAGCGAATGCCGCCTCTGTGCGGTGTCATATCCCAAGTAGTCTTGCTGTGCCGTCCTACACTTTGGAGGACAGAACCGGTTTCGAGTCTTCTACGAGATCGACCCGAAACACCGACGGGTGGAGATTCTGGCGATCGGCGTCAAACCATGAAGAGCTATGGCAAGCCGTTGAGACTGAGGCACAATAACAGGGACTTTCAGAATCTCGTCAGGAGCGTTCGTCAAGCTGGGCGGATCCGGCGGGGCACGATGAGGCCGGCCCGGGTCTTTACGTTTCACCCGGCTGACATCAAGGCGATCCGTCTCAAGCTGGGTAAGTCACAATCCGAGTTCGCCCTGATGATCGGCGTCAGCCTGGCCACGCTGCAGAACTGGGAACAAGGGCGGCGAGTGCCTGAAGGCCCGGCGCGGGCGCTGCCGAAGGTGGCTGCAGACAATCCGGAGGCCGTCGCCCATACGCTGGGAGCGTAGGCGTTCCCCTCAACTGGAACCAGCCCGCTGACCTGTTCCGTGAAGGTAACCCCCGGTATCCTGTTTCTGCAATTCGTTGCATATTGCCGGGCGTCATTCCGGCCAAGCCCCGCATCGCGGGCGCGAGCCGGAATCCAGGAAATATCGGGAGTTCTGGATTCCCGATCATGATTTATACCCATGTCATGAACCAAGGGGGTTGGGTCCAAAAGCTAGTTGAGCGACTCGGAGTTGGTTTGGGCGGCTCTCTACCGGAAAATCGGATAGGCCGACATACGTGTAGCGTCTGCTGTTATCCGGATTCCTACAAATTTCTTGTTAAGTGCTGGAAAAGGTTATAAAGTTTTGGGTGCCTTCAGGAACGACTGATCGAAATAGGCCGATCAGCATACGTAATAGTTATGCTGTTGATGAGAAAGTAGACGAAAGGTAGAATACTTGCGTGCCTGAGATATCCAGATTCCTCGGCGTGGTGATCGGCATCTTTCCGCGGGACCATCCACCGCCGCACTTCCATGCCGTGTACGGAGAGTACCAGATCACGGTCGGTATCCAGAGCGGCCTCGTCAGTGGCAATTTTCCGAAGCGCGCATTGCGCCTCGTGCTGGAGTGGCTCGACCTTCACCAGGCGGAACTCCTTGAGGATTGGAACCTTGTTCAGGCCGGGCGACCGGCAAATAAGATCCCACCATTGGAGTAGCGAGATGATACCGAGAGTTGAGGAAGCGCACTATGTCCAAGGGTTCACAATTCACCTTCGGTTTTCGGACGGAACGGAAGGCGACGTGGATCTTGGGGGGGAGTTATACGGGGAAGTCTTTGAACCGCTCAAGGAACAGGCCCTGTTCCGGCGGTTCGTCGTACACCCCGAATTCCATACGCTCTCCTGGCCAAACGGGGCTGACTTCGCCCCGGAATATCTGTACGAGAAGGTGCGGGTTGCAGCATAACTACGCGATCGAGCTGTGGGGTCAGGTCTTGCAATACGGCATCCCTGGCGTAACACACCAGCGGAGCTGACGGCCCACAGCGTACACGTGTTCGCCAATTCCGAGCCCTGTGTTTGATGGGCCGCAGCTCACTCGGGGCGTTCGGTTTCACAACACATCGTTGACGCGGTCGCGGGTACGACGTATCGTCATACTGCGAGATGAGTCATGCCAAGATCGAAGGTGGCCATTTCGTTAGACGAATCCACACTGGATCGTCTCGATCAACTGGCGAAGAAGCACGTCTTCCCCAGTCGTAGCAGGGCCATGGAGGAAGCGGTCGCCAAAAAACTCGCCCGCTTAGACAAACGTCGTCTCGCCCAAGAGTGTGCCACACTGGATCCCGCATTCGAAAAGGCGCTGGCGGAAGAGGGGCTGTCTGAGAACCTTGCGGAATGGCCCCAATACTAGGGGGCGAGATTCGCTGGGCCGACCTGAATCCGGTACGGGGACGCGAACAAGCAGGACTGCGCCTGGTGTCCCGAGTCAGACGTTCGATACAGAAGTCGGCGCCCCATGTGTCGTCATTGTTCCGAAAGTCCCCCCTCACCCTCGCCCTCTCCCCCAAAATGGGGGCGAGGGGTGCATAATAAGGGTTCCTCTCCCCGCTGGGGAGAGGATGAAGGTGAGGGGTGTAGGGCGTCGACTTTCATGCCCATGGGCGCGCCAACGGCGCATGGGGTATTGCGAGACGCAGCCGAAGCAATCTCACAGTCGTTCGGGGTAACTACGGTGAGATTGCCGCGCTCCCGTTGGTCGCTCGCAATGACGGGCCAGTGACGGGACGGTCTCGCAACACACTTTCATCCCCATGGGCGCGCCAGCGGCGTATGCGGTATTCCTGGATTCCGGCTCGCGCCCGCTATGCGGGCTTGGCCGGAATGACGGCGGGAAATATGCGACGAATTTCAAAAACAGAACGCGAGCCGCGGTGCTGAGAATCTTGGGGTAGAACTACAAGACAAGAGGTGAGGAACACAGACGAAGAATGAAATCCCGCCTCTTACAGGGCGTCCACCGGCTCACGGGCGGCCGTCATGTTGAGGTCGATATTGTCGATGACGGGGAGGGAATGGCCCAGTTTCAACCCCAGGACGATCCACTCTTCAAGTGTGGAACGCAGGCTGGCCACGAAACGTACCCTCTGGCTACGCTGCAGAACTGGGAACAAGGGCGGCGAGTGCCTGAAGGCCCGACGCGGGCGCTGCTGAAGGTGGCTGCAACAATCCGGAGGCCGTCGCCCATGCATTGGGAGCGTAGGCGTTCCCCACAACCGAAACCAGCCTGCTGGCCTGTCCCATAGCCGCACCCGCAGGACCTTCGCATCGGTCGGCCAAGATAAGTTTATGCGGAACGCCGGTGCAGCTTTTACAACTATACGCCGCGTTGAAATCCCATTGACAACTCTACGAAATGGCAGGATAATCCTGCACATCGTGGAGATGCTTGAGTTGGTGCTACATAGGCCAGTCTAATCATAGTCATGCACTTTGTAGAAAAGGAGGCTCGATTATGAACAAGACCCCACGAATATCATGCGCTTTGCTCTTCATCATCACCCTGGGCGCGACTGTCCAGGCCGCCGCCGATCCCAAGGCTTACTGCTCCGACAAGACGCTTAAAGGCTCCTACATTTTCTCCATTCAGGGCTACCAGGGTGCGGAACCTTATCCTTATGCCTCCGCCGGCATGTTCGTTTTTGACGGGGCGGGAGGTATCGTCGATGCCGTAACACGGTCCACGAACAGAACCACCACCCGCGGTACGGGTACGTATTCCGTGGGCGAGTCTTGCCAGGGCTCGATGTCGCTCAGTTCAGGGAACGACTACGACATCTATGTCAGCCCACACGGTGAGAGCTTCACGTTTGTCCGGACCTCGGGCAATGACGTGGTTGCCTCCAGGGCAGATCGCGTTTCGCACAAGCAAATCCTGAAATGAGCCTGCGTCCGGCGCCTTACTCGCAGGTTGGAGGTAAGGCACGAACCCCAACGCTATTGCGCCCGACAAATTCACCGACAAGATAACCGTGAACTCGCCTCGTCGCCTTTCGCACGGCTTTCTTCACACCCTACCGCATCATTTACCGAATCATGGATAAGAACGTCTGCGTTCTGCTGATTGCCGATGGTCGTCGTGATATGCAGTCTCTGCTGCAGCGGCGATTACTGGAAACGTGATACACATTGGTCGAACGGCGCTGGATTTTCATTGACAGAGAACGGGCGCCGTTGCCATTATACAGCGGGCCGAAGTGGTGGAACTGGTAGACACGCCGTCTTGAGGGGGCGGTGGGGTTACACCCGTGGGGGTTCGAGTCCCCCCTTCGGCACCATCGTGTACTCGCTGCCTCTCCCACCCGCCTCCCTTGACATTTTCACACGTCGACCTCGATCGTTCTGGTTGACAACAACATCATAGGCGGCGTCCGGAAGATCCTTCCAAGCCGGATACGGTGCGCCAAGGATCGAACGATGAAACCAGGGATTGTCGTACTGACAGGTTGTGCGGGCTTCATCGGCTGCAAGGTCGCCGAGCTGCTCCTGCAGGCCGGTCACCTCGTGATCGGGATCGATAATCTGAACGACGCCTACGACGTGCGGTTGAAGCAGTGGCGCCTTGAGCAGATGCTCCCCCACCCCAGCTTTCAGTTTCACCAGCTCGATATCAGCGACCGCGTCGCCCTGAGTGCGCTCTTTAGTGCGGCATGCGGTTCCGATAGTCGCAACCCGACTGCCGTGATCAATCTGGCCGCCCGGGCCGGTGTCCGCCAATCGGTCGAAGACCCTTGGGTCTATTACGACACCAACGTCACCGGGACGCTCAACCTTTTGGACCTATGCCGCACGTTCGGGATCAGCAAGTTCGTCCTCGCTTCGACCTCCAGCCTGTACGGGCAGTCGAATCCCCTGCCCTACCGGGAGGATGCGAACACCGACGCCCCGCTCTCACCCTACGCCGCCTCCAAGAAGGCCGCCGAAACGCTGTGTTATACCTACCATTATCTGTATGGGATCGACGTCACGGTCTTGCGGTACTTTACCGTCTATGGTCCGGCCGGGCGACCCGATATGAGTCTCTTTCGCTTCGTGCAATGGATCAGCGAAGGACGCCCGGTCATGGTATATGGCGACGGCCGACAATCCCGCGATTTCACCTTCGTTGACGATATTGCCAGAGGCACGATTGCCGGCCTCAGGCCCCTGGGGTATGAGGTGATCAACCTGGGCTCCGATACACCTGTTGTGCTGATCGATGCGGTCCGGCTTGTGGAGGAATTGATCGGAAAGAAGGCAGAGATCGTACACTCGGCCCGCCATCCGGCCGACGTCCAGGCCACATGGGCAGAGATCGGCAAGGCCAACCAATTACTGGGTTGGCAGCCGCAATCGACATTCCGGGATGGCGTCGGCGCGCTGGTCCAGTGGTATCAGGCCAATCGCGAGTGGACGAGGGCGATATCAACACGGTGAAGTGGACCGGTAGAAGATCTGGGCTCAGTGAGGCGCAGTGGAGGGTTGAGCAGGCGCCGTAGATCGGTGCGGGGT
Source organism: Candidatus Methylomirabilota bacterium (assembly GCA_003104975.1). Classification (NCBI taxonomy): domain Bacteria; phylum Methylomirabilota (SeqCode); species Candidatus Methylomirabilota bacterium. The sequence goes on along the minus strand of PQAM01000019.1, from coordinate 89,371 downwards.
GGCTGCGTGATCGGGCAGCAATCCGAACAGCAGGAACAGGCAGAGTATCACCGGGGTAATGGCGATCAATGCCAGTACGCGTCGCTCAAATCTGAGGTGCATGAAGTACATCGCGACCAGTGAGGCCTTGGACAGCGCGAACCCCACCAGCAGGAATCCCGTGGCGAGTCTTGCCAGCGGAAGAAAGATCACGACGACCTCTGCAAGCGTGAGCCCGAGGAGCCACCAGAAGACCGCAATGTAGTGAGGGGTGTCCCGCCGTACGGTCATCGCGTCTCCCTCCTCGTCACAGCAGGTAGACAAAGGTGAAGACGAGGATCCACACGAGATCCACGAAGTGCCAGTAGAGGGCGGCAATCTCGATGGCGTTGGCCTTCTGCTGCCCCAGCCGCCCGCATAGCGCCTGTACCAGGTAGCAGGCGAGATAGACCACGCCTCCGGTCACATGGGCTCCGTGAAAGCCCGTGATGATGAAGAAGGTCGTCCCAAAGAGCACAGCCCCAAAGGGGTTGCCGGTCAGGGTCAGACCACGATGGATCAGGTGGGTCCATTCGTACGCCTGCAGCCCCAGAAACGCAAGCCCGCCGAGAATCGTAAGTGTGAGGAACCGGCATAACCCCCGCCGGTCATCCCGCTGGATCGCTGCGAGCGCGAGGACCATGGTCACGCTGCTGCAGATCAATAGAAACGTCATAAACGCGGTCAGTGTGATCCCGAGCACACTCGACGGCAGCGGCCAGTCGGTGCTGCCATAGCGAAGGGCACCGTATCCGGCCAACAGCGCCCCAAACGACATCGCATCGCCGGCCAGAAAGACCCACATCCCCAACTTGCCATGGCTCTCCGGCGTAAGCGGCGATTCGGTCGGTTCGACCGATTCGGTGGGGCTCGCCTCAGAGATCGGCGTCGGCCACGGAATCCGATTCAATTGCGGCCCCCCATTACGATCCTCCAGGGCTTGCCGCTCGTGCCTCTGGTGCGGCAGCGAGCGATCGGTCTTGAGGCAGGTAGTCCTCGGGCGCCTCCGGCGCGCTGTACTCGTACGGACCGCGATAGACTGTAGGGATCAGGTCGAAGTTGCCGTGCGGCGGCGGCGAGGACGCGCTCCATTCCAGCGTATTGGCGCGCCAAGGATTCCGCTCTGCTTTCCTGCCGGCCACCAGACTCCAGAAAAAGTTGACGATGAAGAGTATCTGGACCGTGCCGAGTATAAGCGCGCTGACGGTGATGAAGACGTTGATCGGCTGGAGCGGTTTTAGAAACTCGTACTGAAGCGGGTTGTAGATGCGCCGCATCATGCCGCCCACACCCAGAATAAACATGGGAAAGAAGGTGCAGTTATAGGCGATGAAGGTGGTAAAGAAGTGCCACTTTCCGAGCGGCTCGTTCATCATCCGCCCGAACATCTTCGGAAACCAGTAGTACAGCCCGGCAAAGAGCGCAAAGAGGCTCCCCCCGAACAGGACATAATGGATATGGGCGACGATGAAGTAGGTATCGTGAATGAACATATCCACCGGCGTTGACGCCGCAAAGACGCCGCTCAGCCCCCCGATGACGAACATCGAAACAAAACCCAGCGCAAAGAGCATCGGCGTGGTGAATCGGATCGAGCCGCCCCACAGCGTTCCGAGCCAGTTGAACGTCTTGATGGCCGACGGGACCGCGATCACCATGGTCGAGACCATGAAGCTGGTGCCCAGGACCGGGTTCATCCCGCTCACAAACATGTGGTGGCCCCATACAATGAAGCCCAGGAAGGCGATGACCATCATGGAGCAGGCCATCGCCCGATAGCCGAAGATCGGCTTTCGGGCGAAGACGGAGAGGATCTCCGAGGCGGCCCCCATAGCCGGGAGGATCAGGACATAGACCTCGGGATGGCCGAAGAACCAGAACAGGTGCTGCCACAGCAGCGGTTCACCCCCGCCCGCAGGGAGGAAGAAACTGGTCCCCGCCATACGATCCAACAACAGCATGACCAGCGCCGTCGTCAACACCGGAAGCGCCAGCAGAAGGAGGATCGCCACAATGAAGAGGGACCAGATGATCAGCGGCAGACGGAAGAAGGTCATACCGGGCGCCCGCATATTGATGACCGTCGTGATGTAGTTGATCGAGCCCATCAACGACGAGATACCCAGGACGATCAGGCTGATGCACCAGAGGTTCTGCCCCCACTCCACACCGGAGTACTCGGGCACTGCAGAGAGCGGCGCATAGGCGGTCCACCCGCCGGCAGCGTGTCCGCCGGGAACAAAAAAGCCGGCCAGCATGATGAGACCGGACAGGGCGCCGACCCAGAACGAGAGCATATTGAGCACCGGAAAGGCCATGTCCCGCGCGCCAATCATGAGGGGGATCAAAAGGTTCCCGAAACAGCCTATCAGGATCGGCATCACCACAAAGAAGATCATGATGGTGGCGTGCATCGTAAAGAGCGAGTTGTAGAAGGCCGGGTTCATGTGCCCCTCGGTCATAAACGGCTCAGGAATCCAACGGGTCCACGGCACCTCGCTCTCCGGCCAGGCCAGTTGCCATCGCATCATGAGCGCCATCAACCCGCCCAATACCAGCATGAACAGCCCAAGAAAGAGGAACTGCTTGGCGATCATCTTATGATCCGTGGAAAAGATATAGGTCCGTACGAAGCCGTGCCCGGCGTGCGTCATCGTCTCTCGAGGTCCCTGCTTGAGTCCGTATTCAGGACCCCGGCCATTGCTCCTTGACCCATGTATCGTACTCGTCGGCGGTATGCACCGTCAGATGCCCAAGCATCCCCGAGTGACCGAACCCGCACAACTCGGCGCAGGGGATCTCGTACAGACCGGGCTTGGTGGCGGCAAACCATGCGGCAATCTCGCGTCCCGGTACGGCATCCTGCTTCAGGCGCAGATTGGGCAGGAAAAAACTGTGAATGACATCCTTCGATCGGATGCTGACCTGGATCACCTTGTTGACCGGGACGTGCAGCTCGTTGTCGATCTGAAAATCGTCCGCCGTGTCGAACTGCCCGTCCGGTCCCGGGTAGAGAATCTCCCAGTTGAACTGTTTTGCGGTCACCCGGACCCGCACATCGGGGGGCGGCTGATGGGCCTTGATGTCGCCCCATGTGGCTCGGCTCATGAGCGACAGCACAATCAGAATGATCGCGGGAATAACGGTCCAGATGATCTCCAGCGTAATGTTGCCGTGCGAGTACGTTGCGCGCCGTCCGTCCCGATGACGGTACAGGATGAGGAAGGCCGCCATGGTGCCTGCTACCAGCAGGAAAATCGTACCGGTGATGTAGTAGATAAGGTAGAAGAGGCGGTCGATCTCTTGACCGTAGGTGGAGACGTTTTCGGGAAGCCAACGTAACAAGGGTACGCTCCCTGGTCGTTCGATGCTTCAACATGCGGCGACCTGTATCGAAAAGGATTATATGGTGATTGCGTCCGCCTCGTCAATGCGTATGGACGTGCTGGAGGCTGACCTTGCATACGGCGGATTGGTCCAGGACGGCAGATGTGGCTGGAATGGGGTCACCAAGACAGCTTGCCGGGTGGGTCGAGCAGGGCTGTATATCCCTCGCGGAAGGTGGGATAGCGGAACACGTAGCCGGAGGCGACAAGCCGGGCATTGCAACACCGTTTGTTGGCGGGATGCCGAGCCGTCCGCACCGTGGTCGATTCGCTCGGCCGCGTCGGCGGGACGCCCAGGGCTTCAGCCAGCCAGTCAAGCAGTACGGCCAGTGTGGTCGGTTCGTGATCGACCCCGACGTAGATGGGGTCCGGAGCCGCAAGCAGCATCAGATGACGCAGGGCCCCGGCGGCGTCATCCCGATGAATACGATTGAAATAGACAGGCGATTCATTATCCCACGCGATCCGACCGTGACGTACCTGCTCGATCAGCGACGCGCGTCCGGGACCGTACAGACCGCCCAGGCGTAAGACCGTCGCCGGAAACGGACCGTCCAGCAGCAGACGCTCTCCCTCGAGCAGCCGAATCCCGCCGAATTCCGCGGGCTGGGTCGGCGAACTCTCATCCACCCAGGCCCCTGAGGATTCCCCGTAGACCCCCGTACTCGATGTCAGGAAGATACGTCTGGGAGTCGCCCGCTGCGCGGTCAGCGCGTTGAGCAGGTTGCGGAGCCCCTCCACATAGACCGCTCGGTAGGCTGCATCGTCATGGGTATCGGGGGCCGCGGAGTAGAACACATAATCGATAGTTGATGGCAGACCTTGAAGCGTATCGGGAGAGGTCAGATCGGCCGCGAGAGGACGGATGCCGGACGGGAGCGTCTCGGGATGACGACGCAATCCCCAGACGGTATGTCCCTCACCAGCCAGCAGGAAGCCAAGCGCCGTTCCGACATACCCGCATCCAGCTATAAGGATGTTCGCCATGGTCAACAAGATCCGCGATTAGCTTTCGGCGATCAGCCGCCAGCTTATAATGATCCGACAACGGCTGATGGTTATGCGGCCAACAGATGCCGAAGGGCGCCCTCGAGTTCGGGATAGCGAAACTCGTATCCGGTCGCCAGGAGCCGCGTCGGCTGGACCCGCTGACTGGCCAGGAGCAATTCGTCCGCCAGCTCACCAAAGACAAGACGCGCGGCGGCGGCAGGCATGGGAAAGATCGTCATGCGGCCGAGCAGCCGTCCCAGCATCCGGGTCAATTCCCGGTTGGTCACCGGATTCGGCGTCACCGTGTTGACCGGACCCTGGAGCGCGTCTGTCGTCAGCGCATGGACAATGACGTCCACAAGGTCATCCAGGGTGATCCAGCTTACGTACTGGCGTCCCGTCCCAAGCACCCCGCCAAGGCCCTTCTTAAACGGCGGGAGCAGCTTGGCCATGGCGCCGCCCGTCGGGCTCAGCACCATCCCGAAACGGAGGTGAACCACGCGGATCCCCTTCTGTTCGGCGGGCTTCGTGGCCGCCTCCCATTCGCGACAGACCGAGGCCAGGAAGCCGGCGCCGGGTCCGCTCTCTTCCGTGAGCAGTTCATCCCCGCGATCGCCGTAGTACCCGATGGCGGATGCGCAGACGAGTACCTTGGGCGGCTGCTTCAGTCCGGCCAGCGTCTCGCAGAGCAAGGTCGTCCCGACGACCCGGCTGTCTCGAATCTGCGCCTTCTTCTCGGCCGTCCACCGATCGGCCGCAATGTTTTCACCGGCCAGATGGACGACCCCGTCCATGCCTTCCAGACGAGAGGCATCAATGAATCCTGTCTCAGGACCCCATTGGAACTCGTTCTTGCCCTTCCGCGGCAAGGTGCGAACCAGACGGCCGATACGATGCCCGCTTGCCGCCAGAAACGGAACGAGCGCCGATCCGATGAATCCAGTTGAACCTGTGATAAGGATCCGCAGCGGTGTCATACGATCAGCTCTCAGCTTTCAGTGATCAGCATTCAGCAATCGACGCTTGTGGCTGACTGCTTAGCGCCGATCAGTGACTGCTGTGGTTTCATGTCCCTGAGACCGGATCGCGCAGGCTGACCAGGATGCCCATGACAAAATACTGCGCAGTCCAGCCGATCACGCACGCCCCCACCGCCCTCGTCGAGGTCGTATAGTTGAGCGTCTTTCTCACCGCCACGACCATCGCTCCCAACGTCCAGATCGATGCTACCCCAATGATAAAGCCGCCGACGGTACTGCCCAGTCCGGGGATGGCGCCCAACAGCCTGATGACTCCAGGAGCGCTGGCAAAACTGATCAGCCGTATCACGGTTCCGACGTCAGTTCTGGTCTTTGGCTCCTGAAGTACTCGCGTACCGACAACCGCGGTTGCCAATGCCCAGATATACCACTCCATCATCGTCTGCAGTGTCTTCAGGAAGAAGTCCCCGATCCCGGTCTGAAGAACGATACCGACCCCGGCGGCCACAGCCGACAGTACCACTACAATCGACGCCTGTGCTGGCGCATACCGATCCGTCTTGATTTCGTCATAGAGACTGCCGTCACACTTGGCAGCCCGGATCATCCGCGCCCCCAGCGTTTTCATCACCTCTCGTCCTCCGTACAACGCCCGTCCAGCGCAGGCGTGGATGGCCGCCGCCATCCCATGCGTAGCGTCCAACTGAGATCGTCGCGCGAATACGCGACGCGTATAGTGCAAAGCTATGGTATCCGGGACAGTGTGTCAACTGTTTTCAGAGGGCGGGCGCGTGGAGACATGTTGCCGTATCATACCAACGCGGCAGTAATTACACCGACGGCCTCTCGGGAGCGGTCTGGCACTTTAACAGGGAGACCCTCCCGCTGCTGCCGTCGATCCTGACCCGGCTCTTGTCGGGGAGTAACAGCGATGCATGTTCCAGGACGACGGCGGGGACGCCGCTTTCGCGAGCCAGACAGGCCCCATGCGCAAGGATGCCTCCGGTTTCCATGACGACCCCAGCCGCGCCCCTGATGTGCAGGAACATACCGAGACTCACCGACGGTACGACAATGACGTCATGGGGACGACAGCCGTTGCCGTTGCTCAACGAATCGAGTCGATCAGGGTCGATGATCCGTACTGTTCCGATCGCTTCGCCGGAGGAGACAGGGATCGCCTGAAATTCCTGCGCGGCCTCAAGCCGCGGCGGCCGACCGATCTCTTCCAGCGCACCCTCACAGATGACCCGCGGCATCCATCGTCGTTTTGAGAACAGGAGTGCGATCTCCCGCTCCTCATGCCGGACCTGCATCTTTTCACGAGCCGACTTGACATCACGGAGCAATCCCGGCAACTCTGACGGATACAAATAGAAGATTGCGTCGGGCTCGAGGACAAGCTTTCGACTCAGGACCGTCAGCGCCCGCCGGATAAGGGCGTACTCGGCAACCAGGTAATACTTGATCGTCTCGCGGAGCGGCAGGTATCGCCGGGCATACGAGAGTTCCGTCAACAACGTCTCGATGTCGGATCCAACCGCGCCGAGTTGCACCAATCGGCCCCCGAGTTCCGCCTCAGCCCAATCTCGACACTCGGCCTGCTGATGCGGTTCCCCAACCGTGTGGTAAGCGGTCGTCGCGGCCTGCCGGAGCAACCGTTCGAGACTCGCGGGATCATCGGTCAGACGAGGCATCGCGATCTCCAACTCGTTCGTGGCCAAGTGGCCGTACATCGCGAGAAACTCCTCGCGCGACATCTCCTGCTGCGCGAGTCTCGACAGATCGATCCCCTCCTGACCGATCTTGCTCAGTTGCAGGCGGCGCAGCAATGGCTCGATCAGTCCATCGGCTTCTCGACCGCACCAGTCCTGCAACCGCTGTCTCACCCGCTCAGTAAAGAAGAAACCGAGCCGGGCCGCGATCACGAAATGGACCGCGGTATACCGCTTCAGGTGGTCTAGATAGTCCTGAATCTTCGCAACGATTGCGTCACACGACAGCGCTGTCAGGTTAACCGACCGCTCCCGGGTCAGGTAATTCTGCAATTCCGGCTCTATCGTATCGGCAAACTGGCTATGGTACGTCTCCGCCCACGTTCGTATCCCGCTTGAGAAGTCAAGAAAACGGTCATGATACGCCGGCCCCTCGTCAGGACCGAAACGCCTGACCGCCTCATCAAGGGGCAACTCCTGCTGATACAGTCCCAGCTCGGGATAGTTGGCCAGGTGCGGATCGGCCTTCACCCGATTCAGATAGGCTGCGATGTCGAGGGGAAAACCGGCCTGGAACGTCTTGGCATCCAGCTCAAGATTGAAGTAGGGGTGGCCGCAGATCAGCTCAAACAGCCCTTCGGAGGTCTCGTCGCCGAATGTATAGCCAAGCCGTCGGCGACCACGCTGGATGCCGCCCTCGTCGCTGAAGATCGAGGTGAAGATCCCGAAGCTCATGGGGGTCGGTGTGGGCAGAATTTCGGTGATATTCCCGTCACTATAGACCGCCTCGCCGCACTCGATCTTCCCCTTGCGTCTCAATTCGGCGATCCGGTTGCGCAGCCGATCGATCTCCCTCTGTCGATACCGTGCAGCCCTGTATTCAAGGAGGTCGCTGTCTGTTGAAATCGGCCTGGTCTGCAGGATGTGTATCCGTCCTCCGGCAATCGCGAACTCGATATCCTGCGGATGGCCGAAGAGGGTCTCCAGGGCAAGCGCGGTATCAACGAGCGCGCGAAGCTGGGTCGGCGTCAGGCTCGCGTGCTGTCCGACAACGCGCGCCTCCAGCACACGACCCGCTCGATCAACACGAAACGTATCCCCCGATACCTGACCCGATACCAGCGGCTCACCCAGACCGGGCACCGAGTTGATCACGCACTCGTCCCGACTGAAGGTCACCGGATTCAGGGTGTAGAGTACGCCTGAGACCTCGGCATCCACCATTTCCTGTACCACAACGGCCATGCCGGGCCCGCAGCCGTTCTCGTGCAGACCGACGTACGCTTTGTACAAGGCGGTGCGCGGCGCCTTCGTGGAGCGCAGGCACTCGGCCACGGCACGGATCAACTCGGTCTCGGAGGCAACATTGATACGCGTCGTATAAATACCGGCAAAGCTGGCATGATGAAGGTCCTCAAGGGTCGCCGAACTTCGCACGGCCACCCGCTGAAACCCTCTTGCTCGGTAGGCCTCGACAATCGCCGCCTGCAACTGCTCATTCGGTTGGATCGCTTCGCCAGGTGATCGGAACGCCGCTTCGCAGGCGTCGGTGGGGATGACGAACCCCTGCGGTACCGGGAAGCCGGCCCGCATCATCAGACCCAGGTGGAGTGCCTTCCGTCCAACCCGGGCGAGGTCGTCTTCCCGAACATCCTGAAGATCGATAATGCGGAAATGCCGGGGCATACTGCTCAGGCGGCCGGCAGCCCGGCCCGCCAGATACGGAAGCGGTCGCGCTGGACCCGCTCGACCTTCCACCGATACTTCAACTCCTCCCACTCCGGAACAAAGTGTTCCACTACGGCTGGATCCGTGGAAGCCAGGACCTCATCCAGCACCTTCCGGTAAAACCTGGTGATATCCCGCATCACCCCATCCGGATGCTCGCGCCCGGGAATCTTCAGATAATCGACGCCCGCTTGCACGTACTCAGGCAGCTCATGAAGGATCAACGACGGGCTGCTCTTGAGACCCACCCGCTTCGCAGAAGACCCATCGACGCGATCGATATCCCATCCGGCCTGACAGACGCGATGGCAGCTTCCGCCGCGATTGGCGCTCCCGAAGCAGTGATCCTTCCCTTCGGAGTCGACCCATCGGTCGAAACGGAGATAGGGGCTCATGGTGCATCGGCCCGGGCAGATGATCCCTTCCTGAAGCGACGTAAAGAGGAAGACCTCGATGCCGACCGGCGCCTCGGCCTTAAGTGCGCGGATCTGGTCGATCTCGACACCCCATCGGTAGGAGAGGATGACAAAGTCAGCGCCGATCTGCTGATAGAATCGCACGTCCTCCCGGTTGCAGACGGCGCAGGTGACGCTGGCGTGAATGTCGACATGCGGGAACCGACGGTGGAGTTCCCTGATGCAGCCGATATCGTTGAGGATGAAGCCGGACAGGCCCCAGTCGATGTACTGCTCGACCTTGCGAAAGAAGAGATCGATCTCCTGGGGACCGGGTAGGCTGTTCAGCGCAACCTTGACCTCCTGTCCCCTCTCCCGCGCACACTCATGGATCTCCCGGATCTCCTCATCCTGAAGCTCATCCTCGGGAGGTCTTCGGCTCCAGCCCGCAGGACCCACATAGACAGCGTCTGCGCCGGCCTCCAATACGGCAAACGCCATGGCCTGTGTGCCCCCGGGCGCCAGCAATTTCACCATCGTATTTGTCCTTCGCTCTTCATTCTTCAGCCTTCAGTCTATCTACCTGCTGTTACCCTGCGAAGCCCATAGTGAAGGTCCCCGGAGGCAGTCGGTCGATGCCGAGGAGTGGTCCGCCGCCCACCTTCAGAAGCTCATCAAAGAGGCGTTCGATCTGGTGGACGGTGGCGCCGTCCCACGCCGTCATCACCCGTCGCCGCCAGCTATCGCGCAGGATCGTGAGAATCCGCGGATCGATCCCGCCCATGACCTGCTCGCCGATCTCGACCCAGATCTGATCGTTCGCCTTGAGATATGCGGCCGTGTCGCAGAACGCACGGACAAAGCCACGCAACAGTTCTGGGTTTCGCTGTGCAAACGCTTCGGTCACGGTAAAGAGGGTAATCGGGACCGCACCGTCGATCCCGAGATCGGCGATCAGGTCGAGGACATCGACGACCCGACGATACACCCCTGTCGCCACCAACGGCGGGATCAATTGCCACCACTGCAATGCGGCCTGAACCTGCCGATCTTTGAGCATCTCAGCCAGGGTCCCCTTGGAGAGCGCCTCGACGACCGTATTCTCCTGCTGGGGATCAAAGCCGAACTGTTTCATGCACGCTGCCCGTAAGATGACCCAGTTCTTATCGCGCAGCCGGACCACACCGATCCGCTTCCCGCGCAGGTCTTGCAGACCGCTGATCGATGAGTCGGATGGGACCACAAGCCCGCCTGCGATCCGCCCATAGGGAAAGAAGGCGGTCAGGGGGAGGCCATCGGACCGGTGACGGCCAATGACAATCCAGTCGACGTCGATCAGATCGACGGCGTCCTCCTTGAGGGCTACCTCAAACGATTGAAACGCGCCTGTGATCTGATCCCGGACCAGGGTGATCTGCAGATCAAACCCGTGCTTGGCATCCAGCCCCAGCTTCTTCATCGCATAGACGAACCAGCGAGGGCTCCCGGTCGGCTCAAAGGCCGCCCGCAGCACAGGTAGTCCGCCTGAACCGTTATTCGACGCCGTCATGCCGATACGCCCCTTCTGCTGTTCCTTACTGCGGCTGCCGCGCGCTGCCCAGTAGGACACCGGCGCGGCGCGTGCGCTCCATGGTCCACCGTTTTCTCAGCTCCTGCCATTCCGGAACATACGGCTCCAGCGACAGCCCGGCGCCGGATGCCGGAATGGCATCGATCAGCCCCCGGTAAAACCGCGTGATATCCCGCATCAACTCTTCCGACCGTTCCCGACCCTGGATCTTGAGGTAATCGACCCCAGCCGCCACAAAGCCGGGCAACTCCCACAACTGCAGGAAGGGGTCGTTGCGCAGTGTGCTCTTGCCGTCGAATTCGCCGTCGGACGCCGCCACGTCCCATCCCCCCTGGCAGACCCGTGAGCAGCCCCGTGCGCCGCGATTGGCCGAACCGATCATCTCGTCGTCGTCGCCCTCCGACCACTCCTTGTAGACCAGATAGCTGCTCATGATGCACTTGCCGGGACAGACGATCCCGAGCGGCATCGGCTGAAAGAGAAAGATCTCTACCGCCATCCCGACCTCCGCCTTGATCGCCTTCACCTCATCCGGCTGCAGCCGGTACGGTAGGATGATGCAACTTCCGCCGAGCGACTTGTAAAAGTAGATGTCCTGCCGGTTGGTCACGGCGGTCCCGATGCTGACATGGATGTCGATCGTCGGGAACTGCCGTCTGACCGCCAGGATGCAACCGGGATCCGACAAGACAAACCCGGACACGCCCCACCCGGCGTACGCCTCGACCTTCTGCATCAGGCGCGGCATCTCGGTCGGCCCCGGCATCGCGTTCAGGGCCACCTTGATCTCCCGCCCCATGGCGCTCGCCGCCTCGCTCAACTCTCTGATCTCATCATCCGTCAGGTCCATCAGCGACGATCGGCGGCTCCATCCGCGGGCCCCGACATAGACGGCGTCGGCCCCCTCGGCCAGCGCATTGAGGGCCATTCGCAGGCTCCCGCCCGGCGCCAGCAGCTTGACCGTCTGCGTCGAGGTCTGCACGCCTGTCGTCATCGACGTCATCCCTTTGCCCGCGCAACGAGGCGGTCGTCCCGCCGCCGCCGCTCGCTCGCCCATCGCTTCTTCAGCTCCGCCAGCTCCGGCGCATAGTGGGCCGTCACCTCGTCGGACGGGAAGGCCTGCAGATCGTCGACGACCCGCCTATAGAACCGAACGATGTCCCTGACCAGATCATCCGACCGATCCCGCCCCGGCACCTTGAAGTAGTCTACCCCCGCATGAATATAGTCGGACAGCTCCTTCAGCCAGAGCAGAGGGTTGCCTTTCAGGCCGAACTTTCCGTCGATCTCCCGGTCGTCGTTCGTCGCCTCCCACCCGACCTGACAGACCCGCAGACAATCGCCGCCCCGATTGGCGCTGCCGTAAAAGTAATCCTTCCCCTCGTGATCAATCCACCGGTTCGAGCTGAAGTAGCTGCTCATCGTACACTTGCCGGGACAGACGATCCCGTCCAGGTTCTCGGTCCTGAACAGGAAGACCTCCAGCCCGACGTCGAGGGATCGCTTGATCGCCCGGACCTCCTCGATCCCCATCCGGTACGGCAGGATGACCACACTGGCCCCCAGCTCGTGATAAAACTTGACCTCGAGGGCGTTGCTCAGCCCGGCGCCCACGCTGACGTGGATCGTGATATCGGGGAAGTGCGACCGCACCTGGACCATCGAGCCGATGTCGCTGATCATGAACCCGGTGACACCCCACCCGGCATACATATCGACCTTCTTCAACAGCAGCGAGACCTCTGTTGAGCTGGGCATCGTATTCAACACCACCCGTACGTGCTTGCCCTGCGCGCGTGCCGCCGCACAGAGCTCACGGACCTCCGCATCGGTCAGCTCGGTGTCGGACCCTCGTCGACTCCATCCCCTGACGCCGACATAGACCGTATCGGCCCCCGCCTCCAGGACCGAGAAGGCCATCCCCCGCGTTCCCCCGGGCGCCATCAGTTTCGCCATTGTTCGTTCCTCCCCACGCCCTTCGTCACGCGATCGGAGATAGCGCTTGAGGGCTGAGATATTCCTGCCCGGAGACGCCGAAATAGAATCCATTGCACAGGCCGCTGTGCGATACCGATCTCAACTGATCCAGCCACCGCTTGACGGCGCACTCCCCGTTCGATCCGACCGCACGGAGGGCCTCCCGATAGACGCGCCCGGCGGTCTCGACATAGGCCCCCGTTTCACCCAACGTATAGATGTAGAACAGGGTGAGATTGCTCTGTACCAGGCGATCCAGATACTCCAGCATGCACAGGTCCTTCCCGCTCAGGTTGGCCCGCCCGATGCTCTTGAGCTCCCACTCTTCATGGGTCAGCCAGTGCCCTTGCGAGCAGCCCTCCTCGCAATGAAGCGGCACCTGACCGGTGTAGTCGGTGACAAAGCAGGTCCCCGAGATGGCCAGCGGGATCTTGCCGTGCAACGGGACAACCACCTCAACGGGCGAGTGATCCCGGATATAGATCAGCTCCTCCAGGCTCAACTCGGCATTCGGAAAGACCCGCTCCACCCCATACCCCTTCAGGACCTGCGCGGTCTCATGGGTGTAGAGGTTGCCGAAGACCCCCAGATGGATCGGGATCTCGCCGAGGATCTCGCGCACCATCCGCAGCAGGCCCATATTGTGGACCTCGACGCCGTCGATGGTCAGCCCGCGAGCGCCCTGGAGCAGCTCCTTGATCCAGACCAAGTCGCTGTCCTTGGGAATGGCATACAGGCTCAAATAGCACTTCTTCCCCATCGATTTGACCCGCTCCACCCCAGCGGCGAGCGTCTCGATATTGCGAGAGAAATTACCCGGATAGAGAGGGCAGGTGTAGTCGCCCAGATACAGGGCATCGTATGCGGACAGATCGATCTCGTGTAGCTGCCGGGGACCAGGGATATGCGTGGACAGTTCAAACATCTCCGCCTCCACCATTCATTTGAGTGAGTTGCAAGCAGGACTCTCGTCCAAAGCGAAAGCGGCTATTGCACATCCAGTGCCAATTACTTCCGGACGACTGACGCATAACTAGATGATTATATTGATGAAGTGAGGCTGGATTACGGGGTGGTGCGGAACGAACCAGCGTTGGGAAGGCACCTGTGGGGTAAATCCCCCAATCATGGGTGATCTGCCTCATCTCATAAGTGCTTCACACCGACAATTTGACCCTGATCAAAGTCACGGGGCGCTTACAGTATGAGCCGCATCGCGCTTACACCTTTAAAATTATCAGGCGAGGGAAAGTTGCGCGATAGAGGCGGTCGTTGAGGGTGCAGCAGGCGGAATCCATTGTGTAACGCATGGGTCCCGATGATGAAATCGGCGAGGTCCGAGATCACGGGGCGAGCGCGACACCATGCGTCAGGATAGACGCGACGAGACTGGCGGGTTCAGGTTGGTGCAGCGCACGCGCGGAAAAGAAATGGAGTGTGATGTCATCGCCTGCCTTCTCTTGTACCAGGGCGGCAGTGTGCGCCCGGGTGGCGAGGTCCCATGATTCGATATCGTCCAGAAAGACCGCAAGATCGATGTCGCTCGATTCATCGGCGCGTCCGTCCGCCCACGCACCAAACAGGTAGGCCGCCGCTATAGGGGTGTAGCGGGACAGCAACTCCAGGGCGTACTGGGCGCGGTGTTCAATCACCGCATCGATGTCGGCCATTACACCACGTCCTCCGTGTGCGTTTCCATCTCCCGCGGGTCATTACTGCTCACCGGGTCGTGAGGACCTCGCGGAGGGCGGCGATGAATCGCTCATTCTCGTGGGGGGTGCCGATGGTGACTCGTATGGAGGTCGGAAGACCATAGCGGGTGAGCGGGCAGACGGCTACCCGTTTCTCCGCCAAGGCGGCAACTACCTGTTCGCCGTCCCGTTCGACGTCGACAAGGATGAAGTTGGCTCCCGTCGGTACGTAGTGCAACCCAAGCGCCTCGAACACCCGGTACAGATTCTGCTTGCCGGCCTCATTAAGCCGCCTCGAACTGGCGAGGTGCGCATCATCGTCGAGGGCGGCCGAGGCGGCCGCACTGGCCAGGGCATTCACATTGAACGACTGCCTCGCCTTGTCGAGGAGCGCAATGCAACCGGGCGGGGCGATCGCGTAGCCGATCCGCAACCCAGACAACCCGTAGATCTTGGAGAAGCTCCGCAATGCGATCACCGGGCGTCCTTCCCCGACATAGCGTACGGTATCAGGTTGAAGATCGCTTGAGAGATACTCGCGATAGGCTTCATCAATCACGACAATGACTCCGTCAGGGAGCGCCTCGACAAACGCGTCGATGCCGCCAGGCGTCACGCAGCTTCCCGTCGGATTGTTCGGGTTGCCGATGAAGACTATCCGGGTCCGTGGCGTGATCCGTTCTGCCATCGCTTGAAGATCATGGCAAAAGGCTTTCAATGGGACAGCGATCCGTTCGCTGCCGGCAGCCTGGACGGCCCGGCCATAAAAGGCGAAGGCGGGATCGCCCACGATGGCCTCTGTGCCAGGGCCGAGGAAGCACCGGGTGCACAGGTCGATCAGCTCGCTGCTGCCGTTTCCCAGCGCAATATGCGCCGGGGTCAGTCCAAGCCGCTCCGCCAATCGGGCCTTCAGGCCGAGTCCCTGACAATCGGGATACCGATTGATATTGTGCAACAGGTCCTGTATCGCCTTGACCGCCAGCGGCGACGGCCCTGACGGATTCTCGTTATAGTCGAGCGCGACCCAGCCCTCGTCCCCCGTCCCAAACGGCCGACTATGGCGGTACGGGGGTAGTCCCTTCAGATGAGGGGATGCTGCATCATCAAATCGAAAGGGCATACGCCGGGACGAGGCTAGAAATGCTTGTAACGGTAGGCAACCACGACGGCCTCAAGTTTGGTGTGGAGGCCGAGTTTGGCGAGGATCTTCTGGGTATGGTTACGGGCGGTGGTGGTGCTGATCTGGAGGGCTTTGGCAATCCCCTTGGCCGTCTCGCCACGGGCAATGAATCGGAGCACCTCTTGTTCTCGTGGCGTCAAGACCTTCAATGGGGATGTCCCCTCCGAGGGGCCCATCGTGCTGCCATCCGGGGCCGTTTGTTCGCGTCCCAGCAGTGATTGGATCTTGCCGAGGAGGACCTCGGTCTCCACCTGTCGGGTCACATCGTGGAAGATGTGCACCATGGTGAAGAGGCTCGGCACAGCCCCCGGAACCACGACGGTGCTGACGTGGAGCCACAGGGGGCGTCCTGCCTTGGTGTGGATCATGATCTCACGCCCCTCAACCGGCTCCTCTTTCCTGGCTGAGGTGATCGGGGAGCAGTTTTCTCCGCAGAGTCGGCATCCGGTTCGGCTTTTTACGGCCCAGACCTCAGAACAGGGCCGTCCTATCACCTCTGCCGCCGTGAACCCTACAAGGCGTTCAGCCGCCCTGTTCCATAGGGTAACCATATGATCCTGATCGACGCCAAGAACCCCGTCGGCGGTATTGGAAAAGACCTCCGCGAGCGAACTGGCCATCGGGTACGCTGTATCCATCGGATGCACCATACGGCGTGTCAATATTGAACCGGTATACATATGTTACAAAACGATACAGGAACGAACGAAAAAAATCAAGGGCGGCGGCGGACCGTCACAGTGATCACTCCTTGAGTAGTGTCGGTTCCTCCTCCTCGTTGTGGTCACCTATGACAGGCGGCTGATGCCCTCGATCAGTCCGGAGATCGGAAATATCCATCGCCGAATGCGCTGCGTTCTCCTCGTCTGAGGGGCCGATCGGTGTCAATCGGGCAAAATCCAATGAGACACGACCGGTATTCCGGTCAGGGACCTGCTCGACGGCCTGTCGAACACCACGCCTCGTCAGTCGACCGAGCAGGAGACCAAGCAGAAACGCGACGAGGAGGATCCCGGCGAAGTGAAGCGCCGGCACCGAAACGGATGAGACCATCAGGAAGTCGACGAAGGCGGAAACCAGATCGAGCGTACTGTCCATGATCGCCCACATGTTGCCTCGCGCAGGGATCAGGTGATCTTCATTACAGCCTGAAGGCAGGCGCCGCCGGATCGGATAAGGCGGCTACCGACTCTTAATCACCAGCGCGGACTGTACCTCCCTGACTCCGGAGACCTCCCGGGTCAACGCCATCGCCCGATCGATTTGGGCCTGAGAGCTCACAAATCCGGACAGGATCACCCGTCCACGGAAGGTCTCTACAGAAATTGCGAACCCGCTGATCGTAGGATCGCCAACCAGTCTCGCCTTCACCTTGGTAGTGATCGCCGTATCATCAAGGTACTCCCCCGTACTCTCGCGGGTCGCCGTGGCAGCGCACGCCTGTAATAGGGGGAAAGCAACAATCACAATCGCAATGAGCGTTGCGCGGGTTCGGCTCATGAAACGCATCGACGCCTCCTTCAGTGATCGTTGTTGACGCTGTCCCATCAAGGCCGCTCACAGGCCGGTTCTACGAGTCACTATACCAGAAAAGCATAGGGAGAAGAAAGGGGTTGTGTTATGATTTTACTTGCCCTCAGGAGCGATCATGCCCAGATATTCGACATTTCAGCCGTTGTTGGGACTCACCATCGGCGACCCGGCAGGTATAGGTCCCGAAATCATCGCGAAGGCGGTCACTCACGAGGAGATACGGGCGACCTGCCGTCCGGTCATCATCGGTGAGACGGGGATCATACGGCGGGCCGTCCGGCTTTGCCGCCTGGACCTCCATGTACGATCCATCAGCTCCCCGGCCGAGATCACCGGCGATCCCGGCTGCCTTGAGGTGGTGGACCTGAAAAATATCGATACGACAAGCTGTCCTTCCGGCGTACTGGCCCCCCACTGCGGTCGGGCAGCGGTGGAGTACCTCAACAAGGCCATCGATCTGGCGCTCGCGCGCGAACTGGATGGGATCGTGACCGGCCCTCTGAATAAAGAGGCCATGGGCCAGGCCGGCTTTCCCTATGACGGCCAGACGGAGCTGTTGGCCGAGCGGACCAGGATCAAGGATTATGCGATGCTGCTGGTCGTCGGTCGGATGCGCGTACTCCACGTCTCGACCCACACCTCGTTACGAACTGCCTGTGATAAGGCGAAACGGGGCAGAATCCTGACCGTCATTCGCCTGGCCCATCGGGTGCTGTTCGACCTCGGATCTCGGCAGAAGCGGATCGGCGTCGCCGGTCTCAACCCCCACGCGGGCGAGAACGGCCGGTTCGGGCGAGAGGAGATCGAAGAGATCGCACCGGCGGTCGAGGCCGCCAAGGCCGAGGGGATCAGGGTGAGCGGGCCGTTTCCCCCGGACACCCTGTTCCACCGACACCGGCTGGGTGAATTCGATGCCTTGGTCGCCATGTACCATGATCAGGGTCATATCCCGCTCAAGCTGGTCGGGTTCCACCGCGGCGTCAATGTGACCGTCGGGCTTCCTATCATCCGTACCTCGGTCGATCACGGCACCGCCTTTGACATCGCGGGGACGGGGACGGCAAATCCTCACAGTCTGGTGGAGGCGATCCTGCTCGCCACCAGGTTCGCCCATCGCCGTCGTCGGGGCGAATAATTATTCGCCCCTTCACACCCGGCACCGCATATCGTTCTCCAGACAAGCGCTACCGCCGGTTACTGCACGCCCGGGTGCCTCGGAGGTGTACGCGGGCCCATCATTTCCATTCGTGGACGGCCCATCGTTGATTCACGAGCCAGTCGCCTGAATTTGTCCTGCTGCTCCGGTGTCAGTACCGCCTTCCCGGCCTCAATCGTTTTGATCCTCGCCACGCGGAGGTCCGCCCGCAGCATGGCAATCTTCTTCGCCAGCGCCTCCACCTTCACCAGATCCACCTTATCCGTTTCCAACAGCCCCTTCAACTCCAACTCCGCGACGTCAATATCTGCCGTTCGCTTGATCGACTCCTTCTCAAAGCCCGTTCGTAACTCCTGGAGCGACCGTTCCTGTTCGGTTGAGAGTCCAAGCTGATCTCTCCACATCAACATCAGGCTGATCAGCGGCCCTCTATGACCCCCTTGGCCATACAACCACGGCCCGGTCATACCCTGCACCATCTCGTGTATTCCATGCATGACGTCGGGGAGCATCCGGTGTCCCATCATATCCGGATCCGCCGACTCTTCTTGGGCAGAGGCCACCGGTGTGCGTATCGGTACCAGCATCGATCCTGCAACACCTGCCAGCACCAATATGGCTGTTGTGACTGCTCGCATGGTTACGTCCTCCTTTCTCAGTCATGAGTGTGATGAGTGTTGAGTAGTGAGTGGTGAGTGGTCAGCGTGTCAGCGGACAGGCATCGTCACCATTCACCCCGTTGCAACACTCTGACATGCCACTGAATGGGAAGGTTTAGTTGGGACGAACAGGACCACCGAATGCCTCGGCCGCCTCACAATAGAGGGCGTCCGGACACTCCTGATATCGTGGGGAAAAATGGAAGATCGCCAACTCCTTAACGTTGGCCTCGCGGGCCAGCAGTCCCGCCTGTCGCGCTGTCAGGTGGTGCCGCTGGACCGCGTACTCTCGATCCTGCTCCAGATACATGGCCTCGCAAAACAGGAGATCCGCATCCTGCGCCAGGGCGAGGATCTTCTGCCGATTCTCGTCGGAGTAGAGTGTATCGGTCACATAGACCAGCCGCTGCCCCTTCGTAATCGTCACGATCTGGTCCTGGAGATCACCAAGCCGCCATTCCTGAAATCCCTGGCCGACCTCACTCCTGCACGGGGCTCGGACCACCGCATCGTCCGGGACGCCTGCGCGAAGCAGCCGCTTAAACTCGGTCAGCCATGGTCCGATATCCAGACCGAGTTGCCTCAGCCGTTCCGGGTCGATATTGATCCGCTCCGCCTCGACCAGCCTGAAGGCGAGGCACGGGATCTTGTGGTCCAGGTGAACCGCCTCGACCCGAAACAACGGGTCGTCGATCAGCACACCGGTACACGGCGAGGATGGCGCGACATCGACCCGCTCAAAGCGGTTGCCGCATGGAAAGCGGGCCACAGTGATCTTCTCCCGACCTACCTCGTAGACGTCGAAAACGAGGGTATACCCCTCGACCAGGTTCCACGTGTAGCCGGCGAGCCGCCCTTCGACATTTGCGATGATGCCGGGGGGTCCAAAGAGACGGATCGTCACGTCTCGACCGAGGACGATCCGCAGGAGGTGATCGAAGCCGATAAAGTGATCGATGTGGGTATGGGAGACAAAGATATCGGTTACCCTGAGCAGTTCACCGGGCGGCTGGGCCGTCAGATCACCGAGATCCAGCAGCAGGGCGCGCCGCTCCCACCTGAGCCTCACATAGAGCCCGGGATCGCCGAAGACTCCATGGAGCAACCTGGGTTGAAACAGATTGGTCATGCCGCCGATACCCGGACCACTGTTCAGCCGGCCCCTGGCCTGAGGAGCTTGATGCGTCCGGCAGTACGGGCCGAGCGCCCCAGCGCCACGGCCAGGAGTGTAACCTTCCCCCGCGCGTGGGGGGAGAAGAATGCGGTGACATCGTCATCGTAGAAGGTCGTGCCTGTCGCGCCCAACCCTAACGCGTAGGCGCACAGGTACATCTTCCCGCCCACGATCCCCGCCTCAAATTGGGCGGCGCCGTAGCCACGATTGCCGTAGCGATGAAGGAGTCGCTCCAGATCGGTCATAAAAAAGACAACGGCACTCGACTCAATCCCTAACCCCTGCTCAAGACAGAGGTGGCCCGCCTCGCGACGAAATGTCCCCTCCTTCAACAGCTCGACCGCCTGCTCAGCCGGCGAATAGTAGAAGGCCCCGGTCGGCAGATCCTCGACAGAGTTGACAATGAGGTAGATATTCAGCAACGTCGTTTCCGGTCCCCCCAAAAAGTCGGCCGGGATCCCGCGGCTGGACCGCTCAACGATCGTGGAGAGCTGTCGACACGTGATCGGCAGTTGGGCGAACTGCCGTGTCGAACCTCGTCGGAGAATGACCTCACCGAGGGTCCGGGTCGGAAGACACTCGCGTTCAAGAGGGGTCAGCGGAAAATACTTTCCGCCCGACGGCGGTACCGATCTTGAGCTATAGGCCGATCGCCAGCCGCGAACCTCCTCTTGGCTCAGCAACATGGAGGCTGCGCGTATCTGCGTAATCAGCGGATAGTCCGCCTCCCGTTTCGAGAGCGGGACGGTGTCCGGCGCAATCGGCGGAATGTCCGACGACGGCTGCGGCGCAGGCGAACCTGCGCCGATTGGGACCAGGCAGAGACTTGCCTCGCGTTCAGTGTCCAGACCCAGAAGGTGGTCTACGCTGGCGTCGAGAAATCCTGTCACCACCCGCATTGCAAACTGCCCCGAGGCGGCCGTCGCCAGCAGATTGGCCAGAATCGTGCCCGCATCCCAGAAGAAGTGGCGGTACGCCCGTGCCTGATACTTCCAGGCGTTCCGCCAGAAGATCGCGGTCAGTACCAGCGTGACAGGCGCGCCTGAGATCGCTTCCTCACCGGCTGCCACGCGGGCGAGCTCTCCCCGGAAATCGCCTTCCCGCAACCGGCGAAGGGCGAAGTCGCCAGGATTGAAGTGATAGACCCCGGCGGACAGCCCCGGCAGATCGCTGCAGACGGCGTAGATCTCGATCTCATACAGGGCGCCGGTGCAGGAGGCCGCGCGAAAATGCTGCGTCTCGCCACCCGGATAGACCTTCTTCTTGGTCACACCTGCGCAAAAGAACAGGATCTGCGCCAGTCCGGTCAGGTCGAGGGCACCCGTCCCGGTCGACGGAAAGGCTGAAACGGCGTCGAGCGCCTCGGCGGCCGGCGGCGTCACATTGTGCGGAAGGGAAACGACCGGTAGTCCAGGGTAGAGCTTGTATGGACGCGGCTTGTTGGCCCAGTCGAGGGAATGGCCGCCCAAGCGGACACTCCAGTAAGAGTGTTTGGTGGCCGCATGGTAGGTGCGTGCCTCGTCGATGTCACGATTACTGGTCGGGTACAAGGTGTTCGGAACCTCCCCACCCCAACCCTCTCCCCGCCAGAGGGATACCTCGGGGAGAGGGAGTCTTACATTGCACACTGTTGAGATGGAATACGAACGAATCGTCAGCCGCCCAGGTGGAAGCAGACCAGTTTGAGCTCGGTCATCTCCTCGACGGCGTAGTGCGGGCCTTCCTTGCCGAAGCCGCTCTCCTTCAACCCCCCATACGGCATCAGATCGGCGCGCCATTGCGGCCCCCAGTTGATCATCAGGTTGCCCGCCTCGACCTCGCGGGCGAACCGCATCGCCCATTCCAGGTTCTCAGTGAAGATGCCGGCTGCCAGGCCATAGATGCTGTCGTTGGCCAGCGCAATCGCCTCGTCGATCGTATCGAACCGCGTCACCGCGACGGCCGGTCCGAACAGCTCATCACAGAAGATCCGCATCTCAGACTTGACGTCGGCAACAATTGTGGGGGCATAGATCGCGCCCTGACGCGCACCACCCGTTACGACCCGCGCGCCGCTCGTCGCCGCCTCGCGCACCCACTCCTCGACCCGGATGGCGTCCCGCTCGCGGACCATCGGACCCACCCTGGTTCGCGCGTCCAGGGGGTTGCCGGTGATAAGCGCCTCCACCTTGGGTTTCAGCACGTCCAGGAAATCGCCGTAGACCTGCCCGCTGGTCAAGACCCGCTGCGTCGAGATGCACACCTGCCCGGCGTTCGTGTAGCCGGTCGCGGCGACGGCGGTCGCCACCTTATCGAGATCGGCATCGGACATGATGATGACGGGTGCGTTGCTGCCCAGTTCCATCGTGACCTTCTTGATCCCCGCCATCCGGCAGATCCGCTCGCCGATATCGCGGCTCCCCGTAAACGTGATCTTGCGGACCCGCCGATCGCTGCACAACGCGTCGCCGATCTCCCCACCGCGACCGGTAAGACACGCAACCCCCTCGGCCGGCAGACCCGCCTCCAGTAGCACATCCGTCAGCTTCAACGCCGAAAGCGGGGTATCGGTGGCCGGCTTGATGATGACCGCGTTTCCTGCCGCCAGCGCGGGTCCGACCTTATGGCACACCAGGTTGAGCGGGAAGTTAAAGGGGCTGATGGCGACGACGACCCCGCATGGCACGCGCAGGGTAAAGCCGAACTTGCCGGAGCCGCCTGGAGCGCCGTCAAAGGGGATCGTCTCACCGTGCAGGCGCTTGGCCTCCTCACCGGACAAGATGAGAGTCTGCACGGCCCGGCTCACCTCGAAGCGCGACTCCGCCAGGCTCTTGCCCTCTTCGAGGGTAATGGTTCTGGCAAGCTCCTCGCTCCGCGCCTCAATCAGCTCCGCCGCCCTTTTCAGAATTCGATACCGGTCGTAGCCGGGCAGCTTCGCCATCGTCCGCGCGCCACGGACGGCGCTCTCCAGCGCCTTCTCGACGTCCCCGGACTCTGCGCACGGCACCGTATCGACCACCGTCCCATCATACGGGTTCAGGACGTCGATCGTCTTCGCCCTATCGACCCACTCCCCAGCCACATACATCCGCATCGCCGCTCCCCTCCTCCACCCCTCCCGCTTCCGTCGTCACCAATCACGTACACACCCCATGGACTGACTCCCTTCATATTGTATCAGGAGTCGCGTCTTCTGGGCCCGGTAATAACTGAGATCGTCATTCCGGCGTAAGCCGGAATCCAGTCTTTTCAGCGTTGGATTCCCGCATGCGCCCCTGATGCGCCCATGGGGATAACAGTCTGTTGCGAGACCGTCCCGTCACTGGTTCGTCATTGCGGGCGACCAACGGGAGCGCGGCAATCTCACCGTAGTTGCCGCGAACGACTGTGAGATTGCTTCGGCTTCGCCTCGCAATGACGTGGGAGACTTTCTGGGCACTGACAATACGTCGTGCACTTGAAATTCATCGCACATTCTCGCCGTCATTCCGGCGCAAGCCGGAATCCAGTCTTTCGGTGCTGGGTTCCTACTATCGCTTGTCGTTCGCCCTCAGCATGTCGAAGGACAATGACCGCCCAAGGTAAGCCTACCAACCCCCACAGGCCCTTATCGAAATTCCGTTGACCCAAGTGAGAAATGGCAGGAAAATCCCGCATATCAAGAAGATTCTTGGGCTGGCGCTATACAGACCAGCATAATCGTAGTTCGGCGGATCAATGAATGGGGGAGAATCGTGACTGAGGAGCAGGTACCAGAAGTTATTGCCAAGGCGGGTGAGAAGTACACAGAACTCACCCTTCTGCGAGCCGCGGTGCAGGCCACTCCATACGTCGGCGGTCCGTTGGACACGCTCCTCGCAGGTGGAGTCGCACGCATTCAACGTCAGCGCATCGAGGATTTCTTGGGCGGGCTTGAGGAGAGGTTGAAGGCGGTCGAGAGTACGTTAGCGAACCTCGAGGACGAGGCTTTCTCCGACCTGATGCTTACGACTCTGGACAGGGTTGCGCGCAGTCGCTCTGCTGATAAGCGTGCGCGGTTTGCGTCAATCATCAGTCGTCAGGTAGTCGAGGGTCTGCCCTGGGATGATGCGGAGAACGCAGTACGCCTTCTGGCGGACTTGGAGGACATACATGTGGAGGTACTCCAAGTTGCCCTTGCCGCTCCACCTCGCGCGTTGGAGGTATTGCCCGCGGTTCAACTCCGGTTCGCACGCTCCGATATCTCGCGCGAGACTGCCCCGCTTTGTTTGACAGAAGCCCTTCCACACTACAGTGAACCGGCTCTTCGGATGGCATGCGCGGAACTTGCAGCAAAGGGTCTGCTGCTTGATGCAGGCGTCGGGGGGTTGAAAAGCGGGGCGATGAACACCTTCGTCGCAACCGATCTAGCGCGTTGGTTCAGTCAGTGGTTGATAGCCCCTGACTCGGCGGGGCGCCGAACAAGCGGATCAACCTGACTCGTTTTGCTCGCAGGTTATCCTTAGGACGTTAGCCATAAGGAGAAGCCATGAAACGTCGCGCCATCATTCTTGCTGCTGCCGCGAGCCTTTTTGGCTCAACGTCTCTTGCCGCACAGGCCGAGGTCCCGATTCCTCGCAGCATGGCAGGTGACAAGGGCAAGTATTTCCTTCTGGAGAAGAAAAAGACCGGCAACATAGTCCGCGCCCTCCACAAGCGCGTCGGAGTTGACAGCGTCGGTTACACCCTCACCGAAACCAACTGCAAAACTATTCTCATGCGTGAGCTTGGCTACAGCGAGGAGTCGCCGTCTGCCATCAAAGAAAATCCAACAAAGTGGTTTGAGTTGGTGCCGGGGTCAAGCAAGAGTGACCTCGCAAACTTTGTTTGCAAGTAGCGGGGTGACCGGCCGGGACAATAGGTAATAAAAAGTCCAGGGACATGGGTTGCACCGTGTGGCCTCTCACTCTCCCACGTTCGTCCTCGATGCGCACGTCTCATTCGTGAAGGCGGTACCGTAGACCGGATCGAGGAAACGAAACCCGGCTCAATAACCGTGGCGGGATCGCCGGAAGTCGTGGCCTGTCGATGGGGTAAGCGGATTGCCGGGATTCGCTGTGCTCATCCCAGCCTACCGTACTGCCAAGCCCTGAAGTTCAAGACCCACGGTTTCGAGCAGGAGTAGCCGGAGACGTGACCACCGAAGAACCTGACAGGAATTCGTGGACAACCCTCCAGGAATCGGCGCTTCTGGAAATGGCGCGGGTAAAGCGTGGTTTGTCGCTGCGCCATCCGGATCGTAGGGGCGCTGCTTGCTGCGCCCGACTCGTGGTCAGGCACGGTTGGGCAGGGCAAGCCCTGCCCCTACATTACTAATGCCATCCCGTCTGTCATCTGATGCATCCATGCCTGCAGCAGGACCAGCATGGCAGCACGTGGGACATCACCCTCAACTCCTATACAAAACCCGGAAGGACGACGAGTTACACTCCCATCTTACACTGTGGTAGCAGAGAAGTTCGCGGTTCCCTAGTCGACAGATTTTTCATCTTGCCACAGACATCCGAAAAGGTATACAGTCTTACTGGTAAGATTTCAGTATAACTGGAGGTCGCAGATGGCTGGAGTCGCAACAACGAGGATGTCGTCCAAAGGGCAAGTGGTCATCCCAGAGGGGATACGAAAACGGCTGAGTTTGAAAGCCGGCGCACAATTTGTCGTGGTCGGAGACAAGGACACGGTTATCCTGAAGGCGATTGCACCGCCGTCCATGGAGCAGTTTGATGACCTCATTGCGGAAGCTCGAAGGCAAGCGCGAACTGCCGGCCTGAAACGATCGGACGTTTTGGCGGCAATACGGAAGGTCCGAGGGCAAAAGTGAGGGTTGTCCTCGACGCGAATGTATTCATCTCCGGCGTGTTTTTCACAGGCCCTCCGTATCAGATCCTCGATGCATGGAGGCATGGCCGCCTTCAACTGATTATTTCGGCGGACATTCTTGACGAATATCAGCGGGTTTCGAAGACATTGGCGAAGGAGTACTCACAAGTAGATCCAGCCCCGATTATGGCATTACTCGCCGTTGAGGCGGAGATGATATCACCTCCCAGGTTACCGGAACAAGTCTGTCATGATCCTGAAGACGACAAGTTTCTGGCTTGCGCCTTGGCTGCGAAAACAGGACTTGTCATCAGCGGAGATATGCATCTCTTAAGGGTGAGTGGATATCGCGGCATTGAAGTCATACGGCCCCGGGAGTTTGTGAATCGTTACCTTTGAGAAGGCGCTGTTGGGGCGTACAATATCCGACGTTAGGAAATGATAGGCGTTCGTTGCCCCATGCGGCGCCGCCAATCAGGCCATCGAAACCGAACCGTCGTAAGTGGCGCGCGGCCCATCGAGAGCGTTGGTCAGGCTGACGTTCAGTCATATCTATCCCCCAGCCATCCACTCCTCTCCTCTATCGAGTCGAAAACCAACTTGATGCCAGGTCGAGTCATCCAGATGCACCTTGATGGTTGACCTGTTTATGGACTATATTTAGTCATCATCGAGAAAGGAGGTGTCCCATGAAACTGTCCGGACGGATCAAGCCCATCAGTTACCTGAAAGCCCATGCCGCCGAAATTGTGAGGAATCTGAGCGAGCAGCGGGAACCACTGGTCATTACACAGAACGGCGAAGCCAAGGTCGTCATACAGGGCATCGACAGCTACGAGCAGACCCAGGAAACGCTGGCGCTCCTGAAGATCCTGGCGCTCGGAACCCGCCAGATCGAGGAGGGCAAGGTCCAGCCCGCTGAGGATGCGATCAAGCGCCTGCGCGAGCAACGTAGGGCTTGCTGATGCGGTTTACGGTTTTTCTGACCCATGACGGCAGCCCGTGATCTCGACGAGATTTGTGACTACATCGCTTCATACGACGCGCCTCAAAAAGCGGATTATGTGTTGGAACACATTGAGAAAGCCTTCTCCAGGCTGTCCGAATCTCCCGAGCGGGGCGCCTATCCGAAAGAACTTTTGTCGCTGGGCATTCGGGAATACCGCGAGGTTTTCTTCAAACCCTACCGCATCATTTACCGAATCATGGGCAAGAACGTCTACGTTCTACTGATTGTTGACGGCCGTCGTGACATGCAGTCTTTACTGCAGCGACGATTGCTCAATCAGTTGTAGCGATTGGTGAGGGAGAACGGGTGGATCGGTCGAGATCGGCGGGGACAGACCTACCCGCCCCGGGTATGATTTCGAGGTGGGGGTCGTGTCTGAGCGCCTCGACCAAGACCGATACGTCTCGATTCCGAAGCTCGTGCCGCTCTTCGGCGCCGCGATCGCTTCGCTTGGTCCATCCGCCGACGATCATCGAGATCAGCTCCGCCTTCGACGCCCCGGCCCGCAGCGACGTCCGCAGCTCGATCCTGAGCTTGGAACGGTTGCATATTTTGGGCGTCATTCCGGCCAAGCCCGCATAGCGGGCGTGAGCCGGAATCCAGGGAATAGCGCGAGTTCTGCCTTCCCACTCCCCGTTTACAGCCTACGGGAATAAGCTTCGCGGGAATAACAAATACGCCGTCGGTGCGCCCATGGGCATGAAAGTGGGTTGCAAGACCGTCCTGCCACTGGCTCGTCATTGCGAGCGACCAACGGGAGCGCAGCAATCTCACCGTCGTTGTCCTGAAGGACTGCGAGATTGCTTCGGCTTCGCCTCGCAATGACACGGGAGGCTTTCTGGGCAATGACAATACGTCGTATGTTTGAAATTCATTGCATATTCCTGGACGTCATTCCGGCCAAGCCCGCACAGCGCGCGCGAGCCGGAATCCAGTCTTTTCTTTGGGCGCTGGAGCCGTTCATCCTGACCCTGTCGAAGGAGAACGACAGCTCAGGGCAGGCTTGTCGAACCCATGAGTCAACCGTCGGGGCGACTTTCACCCCTATAAACGATGCTTGAATTTCTTGACAAGTTCTAGTAAAAACAGCACAATCCTGCCTAGCGTGGGGATTCATGGGCGACTGCTATACACATCAGCATAATCATAGTTTGGCGCCAATAGACCCCAGCATCACGTGAAGATATGCGCATGAAGCAAGAATCCATTCATCTCTCAACAACAAAGAGGAAATCCATGTTCGTCCGACACCTACTTATCGCTGTCCCAGTTATCGCCTTGCTTGGCGCGTGTGCCACCGTCAAAGAAACATATTCACCTGATGGCCGCAAAGCATACACACTGAATTGCAGCGGCACAGCTCGCGGTTGGGACAAGTGCTACGCGGCGGCTGGTGAAATTTGTAAAGAATCTGGCTATGACATTCTCTACCGCAGCAGCGAAGACATGTCTTTCGCTGCCGTCGGCGGCAGCGTCGGCAGTAGCGGAGGTGGCTTCGGTGGTTCATCTACAAAAACAAACGAGCGTTCGATGCTCATTGCTTGTAAACGCCAGTGAGTAACGCCCAACCCGTCATTTCACCGGACCTATGCGAAAAGCTGCGCAGGCCGGTGAATTCAAACGTTCGACAGCGGATCAAGTGTCGAGAAGAGGAGAGACAATGAGCACCCAGTGGCTAGCGCTCCTCGGACGGTTCGAAGAAGAACCGGATGCCATTGTTTTCAAAGGCGGCACCACAACCTTGCAAGACGGCCAACCCGGATTCGAAGTAGCCAATTTCGTATCTGACCAGTACTTCGGAGGCGGCCGAATCCGTGCAGACATTCGATTCCGAGGACGACACGAGCGTTCCGCCGCTGGTTTGATTCTGTTTTACCAGCCACAGTCCGCCAGCTTCGTACAGGCTCAACTCGGAGGGTTTGCGTTATGCTCTGTTCAAACGTGGGCGGGGCAAAGGTGGAATACCCACGGTGCCGCTGGACCACCGAATCAGCTTCAGCCGGATGTCACGTACGCATTTGAAGCACTCGTCACAGGATCTCGGGTTATGGTGTTCCTGAATGGCGTACAAGCCCTCGAGGTCAACCTACCCTTTTCGCTTCCACGGGGGCAGGCAGGCCTGTGGGCTCTGGGTCCTACCGACATCGCGTTTTCCGGGTTCTCAGTCATTGCCGAAACGCCAAAGCTGTTTGTGATCATGCAGTTGTCGCCGCCGTTCGACGACTTGTTCGAAGATGTCATTACCCCAGTAGGCAAGAAGGCGGGCTTTGAGGTAATTCGCGCTGACCAGATTGCTGGTCCGGGTGTAATCATTGCCGATATCGAACGTCAAATCATTGAGGCGAAAGCCGTCGTCGCCGAAATCACTCCAGCAAATCCAAACGTGTTTTGGGAGGTGGGGTACGCGCATGCGATCCGAAAGCCTACCGTTCTTATCGCACAAAGTGACACGAAATTACCTTTCGACGTATCTCCGTTCAGAATTCTGCTCTACGACAACACGATCGGCGGGAAAGCCAAGATCGAGGAAGGTCTAAGGAAACATCTTGCTGTGATCCAGACGCAATGGGCGGTTGGCTGACACGGTTTGCAGCCGTCGGCACGTGGTACGACTGTTCACCGCCGCGGCCGAAACCTGTCTATTGGCGGAATTCCTCACAGGAACCATATCCCCTTCGGCTTTGCAGTAAGTTGCCTGAACATGGAGTCGGTGGAGATGCCCGCATGATCCCTCTGAGTCCGATCGATATCTTGCGGTTGGAAACTGAGGCTGATGGCGTGGTGTGCCGTAGCAGCCGGCAGAGCTTGATCCCTGACCAGCCTTGCGGTACCATTCAGGTAACCTGATCTCTTTTCGGTATGGGAATCGGAGGAAATGACAATGCCAGTTGGCACTGCAAAGCAGCGCATCCTCGAAGCGATTGAAAAACTACCCCCTGATGCCACGGTGGAAGACGCCATCGAACGACTGGTATTCCTCGCCAAAATAGAGCGCGGAATCGCGGAACTCGACGCCGGAAAAGGGGTTTCGCACGCCGAAGCGAAACAGCAGCTTCTCAAGTGACCCCGGTCATCTGGGCGCCTCAGGCCATCGAGGATGTTAAGGCAATTCGATCCTATGTGGCGCGCGACTCCGCCCACTATGCTGATCTGCTGGTTGAACGGATCGTAGCAGCAGTAAGCCGGCTCGAAACATTTCCTCGTTCCGGGCGGGTTGTTCCTGAAGTGGGAGACGAATCGCTGCGAGAAGTCGTGTACGAGAACTATCGAATCGTGTATCGCCTGCAGCCCGGCACCATCGAGATCATCACGGTTTTTCATGGAGCCCGGCTACTTCGACTGTGAGGTCCCTGGCTGCCACCACTAAACCGTGGAGGTGCAATCGTGACCGTCTATACGTTTTCCGAGGCCCGTCAAAAGTTTGCATCGCTGCTCGAGCGCGCGCGACGCGAGGGAGCCGTTCGCGTGAAGCGGCGGGACGGCCAAGTCTTCGTGATTCAACCTGACCGACCGCTGCGCTCGCCCCTCGACGTTCCCGGAATCGATGCCGAGATCCCCACCGAGGAGATCGTGGGCATCGTCCGTGAGATGCGTCAGCGAGTTGGGGGTAAGATCACGAGGCGCCGGGGCGGAACGACGGCGAAACGGGCTGCTGGGTCCAAGCACAAGTGACCTCCACCAGTTCATCCCGTTGTTCGCAAAAAGTAAAGCAGAACAGGCTACGCGTGCAAAGCCTGTCGTTGCGCATAAGCTCAGCAGACCGGATCGAGGAACGACCCACCAAGCTTAGTGACGTTGCCGGTATCGCCGGACGTCGTAGCCTGTCGATGGGGAGGTAAGCGGATTGCCGGGATTCGCTGTCCTCATCCCAGCCTACCGCGCCTTACGGGTGGACCGGTCGAGATCGGCGGAAACAGAACAATGATGGCAAGCGCAGCCAATCGACGAGGAACGGTGTCGAGTACGGGTCATTATGAGTCGGAAGGCCACCAAGCACGAGAGGAAACAGTATGGCCAGTGAAGAGATGAGAAAAGAGTACGATTGTTCCAAGGGTGTTCGGGGTAAGTTTTACAGGCCCGGTTTTAAACTCAGCCTTCCCGTCTACCTTGATTCCGAGGCGATGGCCTTTGTGCAACGCATTGCTCGGAAGAAGAAGACCGATATCTCGACAGTGGTCAACACACTGATTCTCACGGACACGCACCTCGCCGAGGTGATCGAATAGGGGCATAGCTCGGCGAACTTCCTTGCAGCAGCGCGACATCAAACACGCCATTGAGATGATGCGGGCGTTGAACGATGAACACTGCAACGCGGAGATCGTACGCGGCTCATCTAGAATGTCGGCCAGACTGACGTTCAGCCATACCCCTTTCCAGCCATCTGTTCCCCCGCCATCGGATCGAAAATAACGTTGACACCGCGCCAGATGTGACTAGAATTCTAGTCATGACGTCGGCCCATCGTCGATTTGCCATCCATTATGCGCCTCAAGTCAAAATCCAACTCCGGCCGATAGAGCGCAAATTCTACTCGTTGATTCGGCGCACTATCGAGGAACAGTTGCCGTTTGAGCCCGATGTCGAGACTACGAATCGAAAGCCGTTAACTCTTCCAGTGGAGTTCGGGGCCACCTGGGAGCTGCGCTTTGGAGGACAGAACCAGTTTCGAGTCTTCTATGAAATCGATCCGGAGTATTGGCGGGTAGAGATTCTTGCGATCGGCGTCAAACACGGAAACCGGTTAGTGATCGGCACAGAAGAGGTGGAGTTATGAAGGTCGCCCCTATCGCAGAGGTGAAGGCCAAATTTAGTGCGTATTTGAAGGCTTCGGAGGAGAGCCCGGTAGTCGTCACGCGGCATGGAAAGCCGGTGGCGGTGTTGCTGGCCGTTGAGGACGAGGCAGAGTTAGAGCGGTTGATGCTCGCCTACTCGCCCCGCGTACAGGCGCTGCTACGGCGAGCCCGCCAACAGATGCGCAGAAAGGGCGGAATCGGACATAAGGAGTTCTGGCAAGCCGTTGAAGCCGAGACGCAATAACAGGGATTTCCGGATTCTCGTCAGGGGCGTTCGTCGGACTGGCCGGATCCGGCGCGGTAGGAGGATAGCTCGCTAACTCCGCCTACCCGCCGCGGGTGTGCATTTCAAGGTGGGGGTCGTGCCTGAGGGCCTCGACCGGGACCGATACGTCCCGATTCCGGAGTTCGTGCCGCTCTTCGGCGCCGCGATCGCCTCGCCTGGTCCATCCGGCGACGATCATCGACATCAGCTCCGCGTTCGACGCCCCGGCCCGCAGCGGCGTCCGCAGGTCGGTCCCATGTTGCGCGTACAGGCACAAATACCATGTGCCGTCGGCGGTGAGCCGACTCCGGTCGCAGGTGCGGCAGAACGGCGTCGTCGTGGATGCCACGATGCCGAATACCGTCCCATCCGGCAGGACAAACCGATCGGCCGGCGCCCAGCCCGCCTCAACGACCGGCTTGATGTCGCCGTACTCTCCTGCCAGCGTGTCAAGGATCTCCGCCCGGGAGAATACCCTATCCATCGACCAATGGGTCGCGCCGCCGACATCCATGTATTCAATGAAACGGACCTCGGCGCCGATCGACTTGCCGAACTCCAGCAGATCGATCAGCTCGTCTTCATTGAAGCCGCGCATGATCACGCTGTCGATCTTTAACCCTGTGAAGCCGACCTGTTGCGCCGTCCTGATCCCTTTGAGTACCTGTGCATGAGAGTCTTTTCGTGTGAGCGCCGTGAAGCGATCGGGACGAAGGGTGTCCAGACTGACCGTCACCCGATGCAGGCCGGCGTCATAGAGCGCCTGCGCGGCCTCGGCCAATAGCAGTCCGTTTGTTGTAATCGCAAGATCCTCAATTCGCGGATTGCGCGCAATCATACGCACGAGGGCGGCGAGATCCCTACGGACGAGCGGCTCGCCCCCAGTGAGGCGCACCTTGGTGACACCCAGCTCGGTGAAGATATCGACCAGACGACTCGCCTCCTCCAGGGTCAGGATCTCCTTGCGGGGAAGCCAGACATACTCCGCCTCGGGCATGCAGTACTGGCAGCGCAGGTTACACCGATCCGTTACCGAGAGGCGCAAGCTGCGCAGCGGCCTGCTCAATAGGTCAAGAAACATCTGCCAAGCCTTTCAGATCGTTATCTCGGTATCCGAGCTGATCATGCGATCACGGCAGCCGACGCGATCTTGGGTCCCGGCGCTACCGCGGGTACCGAGATCCAAGATCGCCCCTGCCGCGTCGTACGACCGATCTTGCAGATTAGTGCTTCGGGGGGTACTTCTGGTAATAGAGGTTCGCGACGCTCCCCTCCTCCTCCCTCTGGGCTTCCCACACCGCCCGCTGGACCGCCACCGGCAGGGTATGACCCTCCTTGCACGCATCGGCGTTCATCTGGATGAAGTCCTTCCACTGCTCCGGTACCTGGCTGGCTTCAAAGATGGCCGCCACCGGGCACTCCGGCTCGCAGGCGGCGCAATCGATGCACTCCTCCGGGTGAATAAACAGCAGTTCCTCGCCCTCGTAGAAACACTCGACCGGACAGACATCTACGCAGGCATGGTCTTTGGTGCCGATACATGGCTCGGCGACAACGTACGCCATTCTTCCTCTCCTCGCTTTCTAGGTTGTTGTGGTTGACCGACGTTCTGACAACAGGCGCGAACCTCCTCACTACCTACTACAGGAAGCCAAGCTGAAGTTTGGCGGCCTCAGACAGCTTGGACGGATCCCATGGGGGGTCCCAAACGACCTTCACCTCGGCATCCGTCACGCCGGGTACGCACCGCACCTTCATCTCGACTTCAGCCGGCAGTTGCGCCGCAGCCGGGCAATGAGGCGACGTAAGGGTCATCGTCACCCTGGCCAGTCCGGATGGGTCCACCGTCACACCGTAGATCAGCCCCATATCATAGATGTTGACAGGGATCTCGGGATCATAACAGGTACGCAGGACCTCAATGACCTCCGCCTCGATCTCACTCGTATCCATAGATAATCAGCTCTTAGCGATCAGTTATTGACTCAACTCGGAATTCCAAGCACTGAAGGCTTACACTATCCTCGTAGACCCTCATCCGAACTGTGCGACTCCGTCACTCCGTAGAGGAGGCCTGCGCTTTCCCTTCCAGTGCGGCATGCAGCGTATGCCACGGCAGCGTCGCACACTTGACTCGAACCGGAAACTCCCGTACACCTGCAAAGGCCGCCAGCTTCCCCATGGTGCGGCCGCCCTCGCCCCCCGCCGCCGGCAGATCAGACGGCGTCCCCGGATCGGCTGTGACCAGTTTATGAAACGTTTCGAACAGCCGCTCGACCTCTGTCGTCGTCTTCCCTTTCACCGCCGTCGTCATCATCGATGCAGAGGCCTTCGAAATGGCGCATCCCGATCCCTGAAAGGCGACCTCTCGAATCACCTGATCCTCCACCAGCAGGTACACGGTGATCTGATCACCGCACAGCGGATTGTATCCTTCCGCCGTACGGTTCGCGCCGTCCAGTTTCCGGAAATTCTGCGGCCGCTTATTATGGTCGAGAATGACCTCCTGGTACAATTCACGCAGGTCCGACATCAGCCGAACAGCTCGCCGACCCTGGAGATTGCCTTTACCAGCGCATCGATCTCATCCCGCGTATTGTAGAACGCGACCGACGCCCTGGCGGTAGCCGGTATGCCGAACCGTTGCAATACCGGCTGGGCACAGTGATGCCCGGTCCGGATCGCAATCCCCTCCTGATCCAGGATCGTGCCGATGTCGTGCGCATGGATCCCGTCGAGTACGAAGGACAGGATACCGGCCTTTTCTTTTGCGGTTCCGATGATGCGCAGACCGGGAATGATGGAAACGACGTCCATCGCATACCTGAGCAGTTCGCTCTCGTAGGCCGCAATCCGGTCCAGTCCGATACGGTCTATATAATCGATCGCCGCGCCCAGTCCGATGGCCCCGGCGATATGGGGCGTTCCGGCCTCAAACTTTAACGGCGCCTCATTGTAGATCGTCTTCTCGAACGTCACCGACAGGATCATGTCGCCCCCGCCCTGGTATGGCGGCATCGCCTCGAGGTGACGGGCCTTTCCGAATACAACGCCGATCCCGGTGGGACCGAACAGTTTGTGGCCGGAACAGACATAAAAGTCGCAGTCCATTGCCTGCACATCCACCGGCAGATGGGGCGCGGCCTGAGCGCCGTCGACAAGCACCGGAACACCCCGCTCGTGCGCCATCTCAATAATCTGCCCGACCGGATTGATCGTACCCAGGGCATTTGAGACGTGCGTGATCGAGACCAGCCGCGTCCTGGGACCCAGCAACCGCTCGTATTCATCGAACCGCAATTCCCCGTCATCGTTGATCGGCACCACCCGCAGGCGCGCACCCGTCCGCTGACAGACGATCTGCCACGGCACGATATTCGAGTGGTGCTCCATCTCGGAAATGAGGATCTCGTCTCCAGCCGTAAGTCGCGGTCCGGCAAAGCTGTGGGCAACCAGGTTGATCCCCTCGGTGGCCCCACGCACAAAGACGATCTCACGGACGTCCCCCACATTGAAAAATCGCGCTACCTTGGCTCTGGCGCCCTCAAAGGCCTCGGTCGCCCGCTCGCTCAAAAGGTGGATCCCCCGGTGGACATTGGAGTTGCCCGTCAGGTAATACTGCTGCATCGTCTCGACGACACTCGTCGGTTTGTGACTCGTCGCCGCGTTGTCGAGGTAGACCAGCGGCTTGCCGTGAACCCGCTGCTGCAGAACCGGAAAATCCTCACGGATGCGCGTCACGTCGAATGTCGTCCCTGTCTCCGGCAGCGTCGTCGACGCGACCGCCCCTGTAACCCCGCTCATGATCTCCCCTCACGCATCGAGCCGTTCCCGAGCCGCGCAAGCAGAAGCGCCTCAAGCCTGGATCGAACCAGGCCGACCTTTATCCGACCGAGCAGTTCGCTCGCAAACGCATAGGTCAGCAGACTCCGGGCAGCCGGCGGATCGATGCCGCGCGATCGCAGATAAAACATCGCATCCTGGTCATGCTGGCCGATGGTCGTCCCGTGGGTGCATTTCACGTCGTTGTTGAAGATCTCCAACTGCGGCTTACTGTCAATGACGGCCTCCTCGGACAGCAGAAGGTTCTTGTTGACCTGTCTGGCGTCGGTATCGTGGGCGGCCGGATGCACGACGATCTTACCGTTAAAGACTCCCCTCGACCGCCCGTCCAGGATTCCCTTGTAGAGCTGACGGCTGCTGCTATGCGGCCGGGTATGATCGATCCGCGTGTGATGATCCACGTGCTGTCGACCCGTCACCATGTAGAGACCGTTCAGATCGCACTCCGCGCCATCCCCTTCAAGCGCTACGTCCAGATTATTTCGGACAAGGGCGCCGCCGAGGTCGATCGCATGGGACGAGAACGTACTGCTGCGCCCGAGCTGCGCATGCACCGTGCCCACGCAGAAGGCCTCCTCGCTTTCGCGCTGAACCTTGTAATAGTCGATCGCCGCGTGCTCGCCGCCGATGATCTCGGTCACAGCATTGGTGCAGTAGACCTCGTCTTCCAGGCCAATATGACTCTCGACAACCCGAGCCTGGCTCTGCGCCCCCATCACAATCAGGTTCCGCGGATACGACACGGCGGCGGAACGGCTCGCCTCACCGGTCGACGTCGACGAGATAAACAGTGCGTGGATGGGCGCCTCGATGATCGTACCCTCCGGTACGGCGACGAATGCCCCATCCTCCATAAAGGCCGTATTGAGCGCGACAAATGCCTGATCGCGATAGGCAGCGTATCGAGCCAGGTACGGCTCCACCCGGGCCGGGTCGCGGGCGAGCACACTCGCCAGGCTGCTCACCATGACACCTTGGGGAAGCGTCCCCACGAATGATCGATCCGGCGCGTAATGGCCGTCTACAAAGACAAGTTGGGCGCACGCCGCCTCTCGGAGCGTAAAGGACTCCAGCCGTTCAACGGCCGGCATCCTGCAGATCCCCTCCTGGCGTAGAAATGGGATCTTCGCGATCGGCGAGACATCGGTATACTTCCACTCCTCGATCCGGGTCGTGGGGAACCCCAGTTCGACAAATCGGTTGAACGCCGCTCCCTGTATCCGGCGAATCCATTCGGGCCGACTGTTCGTACCGTTCCGCTCGAACCGTTCAAAGTCCCGCTGATAACGCTCCAACTCTTCCGCAACCTGAAGCATCAACTGCCGCTCTCTCCTGGACGCCTACACGAGGGGCTGCGAGGCCGGTTCGGGCTCCGCCTTGATCCAGTCGTACCCTTTCGCCTCGAGCTCGTGCGCCAGCTCCTGTCCCCCGGACTTGACGATCCGCCCTTCAAAGAGCACGTGGACAACGTCCGGCGCCACGTAGTTCAACAGCCGTTGATAATGGGTAATCAGGATCATGGCGCGCTCCGGGCTTCTGAGCGCATCGATCCCGTGCGCCACAATCCTCAAGGCATCGATGTCCAGGCCGGAGTCGGTCTCATCCAGGATCGCCAACTTGGGATCGAGGACGGCCATCTGGAAGATCTCGTTCCGTTTCTTCTCCCCGCCCGAGAACCCTTCGTTCAGCGCACGATTAAGGAGGCTCTGGTCCAACTCGACCAGCCGCATCTTTTCCTTGATCAGGTTGAGGAAGTCGATGGCATCCAGCTCGTCGAGGCCCCGATGTTTTCGAATAGCATTCACGGCTGCCTTCAGGAAGTAACTGGTGCTAACCCCTGGGATCTCGACCGGGTACTGAAAGGAGAGAAAGACCCCCTCACGCGCCCGCTCCTCCGGCGGCATCGGGAGCAGGTCGTTCCCCTCGTAGATCACCTCACCGGCTGTGACCTCATAACCGTCCCGACCGGCCAGCACGTGGGCCAATGTGCTCTTGCCCGACCCATTGGGGCCCATAACGGCATGGACCTCGCCATGATTGACGACGAGATCTACCCCTCGCAGGATCGCCGTCCCCCCAACCTTCACGTGCAGATTCTTAATTGTGAGCATTCGCCATCACTTTTGTCATTGCGAGCGACCGAAGGGAGCGCGGCAATCCCACCGTTCTTCTACTCATCACAGACGGTGAGATTGCTTCGTCCCCTTCGCTTCGCGCTGGGTCCTCGCAATGACCAATTAGACCGTTACCCGACGCTCCCCTCGAGGCTGACACCGAGCAGCTTCTGAGCCTCGACAGCAAATTCCATCGGGAGTTCGCGCAATACCGTCTTACAGAAGCCGTTGACGATCAGATTGACGGCATCCTCGGCCGAGATCCCACGCTGCTTGCAGTAAAAGAGCTGATCCTCGCCGATCTTTGAGGTTGAGGCCTCGTGCTCGAGCTGCGACGAGCTGTTGTGCACCTCGAGGTACGGGAAGGTATGGGCGCCGCACTTGTCGCCCAACAGCAACGAGTCGCA
Source organism: Candidatus Methylomirabilota bacterium (assembly GCA_003104975.1). Taxonomy (NCBI): domain Bacteria; phylum Methylomirabilota (SeqCode); species Candidatus Methylomirabilota bacterium. Next base: position 50,968 of record PQAM01000019.1, on the reverse strand, counting down.
CTGCGAGTAGTTCCTGGCGCCCGTCGCCCCCTTCATGATCTTGACCAGTCCGCGGTAGCTGTTCTGACCATGCCCGGCGGAGATCCCCTTCGAGATGATGGTGCTTCTGGTACGCTTGCCGAGATGGATCATCTTGGTCCCCGTATCCGCCTGCTGATAGTGGTTGGTCAGCGCCACCGAGTAAAACTCTCCGATCGAGTCGTCGCCCTGCAGGAGGCAGCTCGGGTACTTCCAGGTAATGGCCGAGCCGGTCTCGACCTGCGTCCAGGAGATCTTGGAACGCCGGCCCAGACACTTGCCCCGCTTGGTGACAAAATTGTAGATGCCGCCCTTCCCTTCCTTATCGCCCGGATACCAGTTCTGGACCGTCGAGTACTTGATCTGGGCGTCATCGTGGGCGATCAGCTCTACCACCGCCGCATGCAACTGGTTCTCATCCCGCATCGGGGCGGTGCACCCTTCCAGATAGCTGACGCACGCACCCTCATCCGCAATAATCAGGGTCCGTTCAAACTGGCCCGTTTCGGCGGCGTTGATACGGAAGTAGGTCGACAGCTCCATCGGACAGCGGACGCCCTTCGGGATATAGCAGAACGAGCCGTCGCTGAAGACGGCAGAGTTCAATGAGGCAAAGAAGTTGTCGGTATACGGTACGACCGACCCAAGATACCGTTGGACCAGGTCCGGATGATTCCGCACGGCCTCGGAGAAAGAGCCGAAAATAATCCCCAGTTCCGCCAGCTTCTCCTTGAACGTTGTGGCGACCGAGACACTGTCAAAGACCGCATCCACGGCAACACCGGCAAGCTGCTTCTGCTCGGTCAGCGGTATACCAAGCTTCTCGAACGTCTCCAGCAGTTTCGGATCGACCTCGTCAAGATTCTTGGGCCGATCGGACTGCCGCTTGGGCGCCGCGTAGTACCGAATAGCCTGATAATCAATGGGCGGATATTTCACGTTGGCCCACTTCGGCTCCGCCTCGGACCGTTCCAACCGCGCCCAATGTCGGTAGGCCTTCAGACGCCATTGCAGCATCCAGTCGGGTTCACCCTTTTTGGCAGAGATGAGACGGATAATCTCCTCATTCAGGCCGTAAGGAACCGCCTCCTCCTCGATCTCCGTTACAAACCCGTACTTATACTCCTGACTGGCCAGCGCCTCAATGGCCTTCGATTGACGACTCATCACCTCACCGATTCCTGACCTGTTCAACCCTCATACCAACGGTCGATTCGCTACCTTCGGGATATGCGACCAGCAGATACCTCTCGTCTGCGACCTGATATTGTAACGCCATCAGCCCCGTTTTGCCAGACCTTTTGCGCGCGCGCTACGCTACCGCATCACCATGACGGGCGCGGTCCGGAGCGTCCCCGCAGCCGCATTGGCGATGCTGATCCTGGCGGCCAATGCGCCCGCGACCTCGTGAAAGGCGCCTGCAACCGGCGAGTCCGCCGACTCCATGGCGACGGGCCTCCCCTCGTCGCTGCTCCGACGGATATAGGGATCGAGCGGGATCTCACCGAGAAACGGGATATCGGCCTTCTCGCCGGCCGCCTTCGCCCCGCCATGACCGAAGATCTCCTCGCGATGGCCGCACTGCGAGCAGGCATAGTAGCTCATATTTTCGACGATCCCCAAGATCGGCGTCTTCAGCTTATTGAACATCAGGATAGCCTTGGAGGCCACCTCCAACGCCACATCCTGCGGGGTGGAGACAATGACGGCGCCGGTCAAGGGAATCGTTTGGCACAGGCTTAATTGGATGTCGCCCGTCCCAGGCGGCAGATCGATCACCAGGTAGTCCAGTTCCCCCCACTCGACATGGCCCAGGAACTCCTGGACCATCTTGTGCAGCATCGGGCCCCGCCAGACCACCGCCTCGTTCTTCGGCAGGAAGAACGCCATGGACATGATCTTCACGCCATGCATCACCGGTGGGATCATCTTCCCGCTTTCCGTCTGCTCCGGCATCCCCCTTCCGCCCATCAGCTTCGGGATGCACGGGCCATAGACATCCGCATCCATCAGCCCCACCCTGGCGCCCGCCCGCATCAGGGCGACGGCCAGGTTTGCCGCCACTGTCGATTTGCCGACCCCCCCTTTGCCGCTGGCGACCGCCACGGTGTTGAGCACCCCAGGCAGGTAGGACGGCTGAGGCTCACGCGAGGTCGTTACGCGGGAGGTCATCGTGACCTCGACCTGCTCTACACCGGGAAGGGCGGCGACGACCCTTCTCGCACCCTCTTCCATCTGTTTTCTGACCGGGCAGGCGGGGGTGGTCAGCTCGATCGCGAATATGACCTTACCGCCGTCGATCCGAACATCCCGCACGAAACCGAGCGACACGATATCGCGGTGGAGATCCGGATCCTGAATCGTGGCGAGCGCCTCAAGTACCTCGTGTTTCGTTACCATTGTTCTACTGCTTGCCTCCGTTACCTGGCGTGTACGGACCTTTCGTTCGACAGCGCGATCAGGCGGCCATATCGGCCTCCGCATCCCGCTGGATCCGGTCGAGCCAGCGTTCCGTGTGATCCCAATCCGATCCCCCTGCACTCACCAGTCGATCGATATCGATCGGCGAGACGAACTCTCGAACGGTGAAGCCGCAGCGTGAACAGCGCTTATAATAGAAGTTATGATCTCCGTCTGTCTGTACCGCCCCGATCCGATTCATACGGGCCTGACAACATCGGCTCGGGCCGGGAGGCGAGACGATCTTATACGGATAGCTGTTCCTCGCCTTTTTTTCCGCCGAGTATTCGATGATGCTGACCGTCTGACCCCCATGGGCTGCTTCTGCCTGGAGCTCACCTTGCGGATCAACGCCGGCCTTGTTCCGCCTCCAATGACCATACAGATTCGCATGACGGTATGAACTGTTCATTTTGCCGCTCCGGTTGTGTGTGGGCACCCTGAAAGACAGGGCCCATCGACCATTCCCATCACTCTACTCACGTTGAATCGGATACGAGTCCGGTCCGTTCGGTCTGCGCCAACCCGGCCAGGGCCTCCTCCATGGCGCCGGCAGACCCGGAGGGGAGCATGACATACGAGACGCCCTTCTGGGAGACGGCCCGCGCGTCCATCTGCGGCCTGGTCGACACCGCCACAATCGGCAGTCTGGGCGCCAGCTCTTTGATCGCCGCAAGCATCAAGAGGCAGTCAAGCCCAGACGTCTCCAGATCCAAAATCAGGAGATCGGCATCGACCACCTCGGCTGTCGCGAGCGCCTGCAGGCCGCACTCACAGATGGTCAGCCTGAACCCCTGACCATCGAACACCCGAGAGGCGGCCTTCACCAGCTCCGATCGGTTTGAACAGATAATAATGTGTATATCCATGAATCGGCCTCTGCTTCGCCTTTCTCAGAAGAAAAAGCAAATCACGTGCCAGCCATCGCCGGTGAAGCGCCGGTAAGCGCTCTCTATAACTAAATATAAATACAGGGTCAGACGATGTCGAGGGAAGGTCTACTCGGCGAGCAGTCTACGAGGGGATAGGCATTTCTCCTATGGGGTCGGAGTTTCTCCGACGGCTCTCGTGGATCCGTCCAGGATCATGGGACAGCCGGTCCGTTCGTATCATCCGATTTCGCATGATTGCTCTTGAAGAATCGGGTAAAACGTACGATGCTTAGGCAGTGGAATGGTTGAATCTAGGGGTAACGCGTGTCGAGGACAGGACAGGAGGTCGCCGTGGCAGACGAAGAGCCGATTGTCGGACGCACAAAACATGGGGAGCTGACCCTCGATCAGATTGCCGAACTGCAGCCCGGACTGGGTCAGTTGATGCCACTGATGAGCGAACGCTACTGGATCTGCTATTACGCCGCCAAGGGCGGCAACTGGGCGCTGGCCGCGTATCAGCTCAACGGCCTGCGCAGCCTGTTCAAGAAGGCCAATACGACGCGACCGAAGTACAAGACGATGCTTGACAGCTATGTCAGGGCGATCTTCGACCCGCTGGCGCTTCACATCCAGGCCAAGGACTTCGCCGGATTCGAGCGGTGTTATATGCACGGTATCGAACTCGCCAATAAGATGCACGGGTCTACGAATCATCCCGAGATCATCTGGAAGCTTCCGCCCACACCTCCGCAGCACCTGGAGTTGGGCCCGTGCGTGTAGTGCCGTGTTCCATGCATTCCCCAACACATTCAACAGGCAACGGCGCTGCAATCCCCCCTGACCCCCCCTTTTTTTGAAAAGGGGGAAACGGAAGTAGAAGGAGCGGAGCCTCATGAAGAGGTTGACAGCCATTGCCATAGCCTTGCTTATCGCCACGCCCCTTGACTCGGTGGCTCAAGAGGCACTATCGGAAACGCTGGCGCTGCGTCAAGGCGACGTGCGGATCCTCAGAATCAGCGATGACGTAGACCCTTCAGCCGTTCAGGGGGTCATCGAAGCCGGCGCTACGCCGACTGCCGTTCCGATATTCAACAGGGGGGGTGCGCTCTACGGCATTATCGCGATAGATCTCTATCAGCAGCCTGGTATCTACCGGATGACCGTCCATGAGACGGCGACTCAACGACTGCTGTCCATCAAGATGTTAGTTGTTGAAAAGGGGGAATTTCAGAAGAGCATCAGCCCACGTTGGAACACCCAGGCCTTCGGTCAAGCGGATCTCGAACGGATCGCCAGAGAAAAACAGGCGATCGTCGAGTCACTGGCCACCTCCGCGCCTCTCCCACTCTGGCAGGATGGGACGACCGATCCGATTGAAAAGACCGATCATACCGGAGTGATTACCACTCCGTTCGGCCAGGTTCGCATGAACCCGGCCCAGGATTGGTACCGGTTTCACCGGGGCACCGATTTCCAGGCGCCTGAGGGCTTCGCGATACGGGCGATTGCAGCCGGAAGGGTCGCGCACCTGGGGCGCGATTACCTGTTGGAAGGGAATATCACAGTCATCGATCACGGTCTCGGGGTCTTTTCTTCCTACCTGCATCAATCAGGGTTCCTCGTAAAGGTTGGGGATCAGGTCAAGAAGGGAGATGTGATCGGACGGGTCGGGAGTACCGGTAACAGCCTCTCACCCCATCTTCATCTTGCGCTCAGGATCGGCTCGGCGCTGGTCGATCCGGTGCAATTCATCGATGCGATGCGCCAGCCGTGATCGCCTGCGCGCAGTCGTGCGACGCTTCGACACAGCACACGGGACGGGAAAAAATGACTGCTTCCGAACCCGCTCTTTGTAAAAAATTCCTGCTCGCCATTTGAAAACCGTGTGAGATCCGCCCGCTCCGACAGACGCCATCGCCGCTTCCCGTCTCAAGATGCGCATGTGACGGGAACCGGGTGGCGGACACCAGGGAATTTGGCACCGAAAATTAGGTAGATTACCCGATGTACAGATCCCGTCTGGGATTATAGCGGTTACTATAGGCAGAGGTGAGTGACCCCCTGGCATTGTGCTTGCAATTTCCCCTCTGTGAAGCCGGTCGCGCGATCAGACGGTTTCGGTGCTGTTAACCTCAATCCAAGGAGTCAAGCCATGCGAGTGTTATATAGAACCCTGTTGGTGACCACCCTCTGTGCTGCGGTCTCCGTATTCATGTTTGACGGTGTCGGCCATGCGAAGGGCGGCGGCTCAAAGACGAAGATCGATGTCAGGGCGGAGCTTGAGTCTACCGGATCACCCGACTCGGATGCTGAGGGCCAGGCGAGACACCGGATGGAGACCCGAACCCGGGACGGCGTCCCGACGCCCAAGAAGAATGAGTTCAAGGCGACCGTGAAGATCCCGGTCCCCTCACCCGGACTAGGAATCAACACGGAAGATGAGGCGGCAGGCGCCGACGTCGACCTGATCGTGACCCGCGGTAGTGAGACCATTGGAACCTGCCAGCTTATGTTTAACGAGTTCGATGAAGACGATGATGACGACGCGCTGCAGGCCGAGTTCAAGCTTGATGTACGTTTGAAGAAGGGCTCAGTGCGAGACAAGAAGGGTACGTGTGGTGGAGGTATCCCGGATGCGCAGGCCGGTGATGTGGCGACCGCCATGGTTAACGGAACCCCGTTCCTGGATGGAACCGTTGAGTCGCATCATTAAGCATCCGATCTACTGACGCCTCTTCTAGTGGACGCAGCAAAGGGGCCGGGATCACCCGGCCCCTTTGCTGCGTTTTTCCCCTCCGCAATCCTCTTTACAATCTTTCAGTTAGTGTGATATTTTCGCGTTACAGTGAGGAGGTGAACTATGTCTGGCCATTCAAAGTGGGCGGGCATCAAGCATAAGAAGGCCAAGGTTGATGCCCAGCGGGGTCGTGTTTTTACAAAAATTATCCGCGAGATCACCGTCGCCGCCAGGGTGGGTGGCGGCGATCCGGACGGTAATCCTCGTCTCCGATTGGCGATCGACAAGGCCAAGGCCGTCAATATGCCTCAGGATAATATCCAGCGGGCCATTCAGAAGGGAACGGGCGAACTGCCCGGCACCTCCTACGAGGAGTATATCTACGAGGGGTATGGCCCGGGAGGGGTCGCCGTCCTGCTGGAGATCGTAACCGACAACAAGAATCGAACCGCCCCGGAGATACGCAAGGCCTTTGCCAAACATGGAGGCAATCTGGGGGAATCGGGATGCGTCGCCTGGATGTTTGAAAAAAAGGGGCTGATTCAGGTCGAGGCATCTGCGGCGGACGAAGATCGACTGTTTGGCGTGGTATTGGAGGCGGGCGCCGAGGATGTTCGGCGATCGGATGATACCTTCGAGGTAATTACGGCGCCGAAGGATCTCGAACGGGTCAAGGCGTCGCTGGCGAAGGAGAAGATCGAGATTGCCGAAGGGGAGGTGACCATGCTCCCCCAGAGCACCGTCAGACTGGAAGGGAAGCAGGCGCAGCAGATGCTCCAGTTGATGGAGACTCTCGAAGAGCACGACGACGTCCAGAACGTGTACGCAAACTTCGATATTCCCGAAGAGATCATGGCGGCAGTGACCGGCTAGGCCTGTGGTGGGGTCTGTCGAACCATTGGATCATCCCACGATCTCGATGGGACCGCCGTGCTGGTCTTAGGCGTTGACCCGGGGGCCGGCGCGACCGGCTACGGGATAGTGGCACGCGAGGATGGCGTCTTGCGGGCCGAAGAGTACGGCAGCATCATCACCACACCCAGCGATCCCTTTCCTATCCGCCTGCAACAGATCTACTGCCGCCTGGCCGAGTTAATTCGTCGTTACCAGCCGGAGTGGGCAGTCATCGAAAGCCTTATTTTCGCAAAAAATGCGCAGAGTGCATTCAAGCTGGGCCAGGTACGGGGGGTCGCAATTCTGGCAGCCGCGCTCGGCGGGGTAACTATTGCGGAGTACACCCCGCTGCAGGTCAAGAGCGCGGTCACCGGGTATGGCGCGGCAGGGAAAGGCCAGGTTCAGTGCATGGTGCAGTCGCTCCTCGGGCTCGACGAGCCGATCCGTTCGACCGACGCGGCCGATGCGCTGGCCATTGCAATCTGCCACCATCATTCGATTCGGCTGATGTCTCTCGTACGAAAGGGAGGTCGATGATCGCCCAGCTTCGCGGCCTGTTGGTGTCGAAGGATCCCGGGCAGATTATCGTCGACGTGGGCGGGGTCGGCTATCAGGTCTTTGTCCCCCTTTCGACCTTCTATCAGCTCCCGGAGATCCACCAGGAGGTCCGCCTTCGCGTCTATACGCACGTCCGAGAGGATGCCATCCAGTTGTACGGCTTTCACGCGGCGGAAGAGAAGATGGCGTTCGAGCTGCTGACGGGGGTATCGGGGATCGGCCCTCGCCTCGCCGCCAATATCCTATCGGGAATCGCGGTCGAGGAGTTCGTCCCGGCCATCCTGGAGGGCGATATCGCGAGGCTCAAGGCGATTCCGGGGGTGGGTCGAAAAACAGCCGAACGGATCATCCTGGAATTGAAGGACAAGGTCATGGAGGTCCCGTGCGCCCGTCGGGGCGTCGTCGGCCGCCAGCCAAGCCCGCAGCGCGATCGCGTCATCGAGGATGTCGTCTCGGCGCTGGTCAACCTGGGCTGCAGCCGCAAGGAGGCGTCGGCGGCGGCGGAGGCGTCGCACCACGCCGTCGGCGATGGGGCGGACTTCGAAACCGTGGTTAAGCAGGCGTTGAAACAGCTCTCCGAGGGTGCGGGGAAGCGGCTATGACATCGACCAGGCAGCAGCGGGAGAGCGGCCGGGAGCGGGTGGCCAATCGGCAGCTCCAGGACGAGGATCAGGAGCTTGAGCAGAGCCTGCGGCCGAAGGTCTGGGACGACTATATCGGCCAGGAGAAGGTCAAGGCCAATCTGCAGGTCTTCGTTCAAGGTGCCAAGGCGAGACGCGAGCCTCTGGATCACCTGCTGTTCTACGGCCCGCCGGGGCTCGGCAAAACGTCGCTCGCCTTCATGATCGCCGCAGAGATGGGGGTCAGCATCCGGGTGACCTCCGGACCGGTGATCGAACGGCAGAAGGATCTGGCGGCCCTCCTCTCCAATCTCAGGGAACAGGATATCCTGTTTATCGACGAGATCCATCGGCTGAACCCGCTGGTTGAAGAGACCCTCTACCCGGCCATGGAGGATTACCGGCTGGACCTGATTATCGGTCAGGGCCCAAGCGCACAGAGCTACCGGCTGAAGCTGCCGCGCTTCACCCTGATCGGGGCCACGACGCGCGCCGGCCTGCTGGCCTCGCCCCTGCTCAACCGGTTTGGGGTGGTCCAGCGGCTGGACTTTTATGATGAGACCGATCTATTCAAGATCGTCCTGCGGTCGGCCAAGATCCTGGGGGTTACGATCATGGAGGATGGCGCCTGGGAGATCGCGCGGCGTTCGCGCGGGACACCACGCGTAGCCAATCGCCTGCTGCGGCGCGTCAGAGATTTCGCCCAGGTGCTGGGGGACGGCGTCATCACCCGGGAGGTGGCGCAGACCGCGCTGGAGCGGCTCGAGGTTGATACTAACGGATTCGACGAGATGGATCGCCGGATCCTGCACACCATCATCAACAAGTTCGGCGGGGGGCCGGTCGGCATTGAGACGCTCGCCGTGGCGGTCGGAGAGGAAAAGGACACCATCGAGGACGTCTACGAGCCGTTCTTGATTCAGCAAGGGTTTCTGGCCAGAACACCGAGGGGCCGAACCGTGACTCGGTTGGCCTTCGATCACTTCAAGCTCCCGCGCCCTGCCGGGTTGCAGGGCGAACTGTGGCACGGGTAGCAGGGGTGCCGGAGATCGTGGGAAGCGGAGAGGCGGTGCACGGGTTGGATTCGCTCGCCAGGATGTTGATCCTGTTCGGCCTGGTGGTGGCCGCCATAGGGGGACTCCTCCTGTTTATGGGAAAGATCCCCTTCATCGGGCGGCTTCCGGGGGACATCTATATTCAACGTAAGAACTTCTCTTTCTATTTCCCCCTCACCACCTCCATACTATTGAGCATCCTTCTGACCATCCTGTTTTCATGGTTTCGCCGCCGGTGAACGACGATCATGCTGCCGGAAACCGACCCCACTGTGCTGACTCCGCTGCGGACGGCCGATTTTGATTATGCGCTCCCTACCGATCTGATTGCCCAGGCGCCGGTCGCCGAGCGCGATCGCTCGCGGCTGATGGTCCTGGATCGGCGGACTGGCGCCCCGCACCATCGGATCTTCCGCGATCTCCCGGACTACCTCAGACCCGGCGACCTGCTGGTCATCAATGAGGCAAAGGTCATTCCCGCGAGACTTTTGGGGCGTTCGGACCGGCGGGACCGCATCGAGGTGCTGCTGCTGCAAGAGGTCGGCCTCGATTCCAGCTCCCGTCATGCGGGGATAGACTGCCGGGAGGCCCTGATCAGACCGTCCAGACGGGTTCGCGCGGGCGACCGACTGACCCTGGCCGACGACACCATCACGGCCGAGGTCATCGAAAAGCGGGGCGAGGGACGCCATCTGTTGAGGCTTGTCTATGACGGGCAGCTTGGCGACCTGTTGTGGCGTTTCGGGCAGATGCCGGTGCCGCCATACATTAAAAGACAGGGGATGGGGGGTGGGGGTTGGGGGTTGGGACAAGACAACACGGCATCATCAACCCTCGGGTCCTCTACCCCATCCCCTAACCCCCATCCCCTACCTCCCGGTACTCTGGATCGGGAGCGGTATCAGACGGTGTACGCCAGATATGAAGGGGCGATCGCGGCGCCGACGGCCGGCCTTCACTTCACGCCGGAACTGATTGAGACGCTGACGCAGGCTGGGGTCGTCATTGCGCCTATTACCCTCTATGTCGGACCCGGGACGTTTCGGCCTGTCCGGGTTGAGAACGTAGGGCAGCATCGGATGGAGGCAGAGCGCTACGTCGTCCCCGAGCAGACGGCCCTGGCGGTGAAAAGCGCAAGAAGAGAGGGGCGGCGGGTGATCGCGGTCGGGACGACGACGGTCCGGGTCCTGGAGCATGCGGCGGCAATGGGCGAGATACGGGCCGGGACCGGTCTGACAGACCTGTTTATCTACCCGGGCTATCGCTTCCAGACTATCGACGCCCTGATTACCAACTTTCATCTGCCTCGCTCAACCCTCCTGATGCTGGTCGCGGCCTTTACAGGCCGGGAGGCGATATTGGCCGCATACGGCGAGGCCGTTACCCGACGCTACCGTTTCTACTCATACGGCGATGCGGTGTTGATCCTGTAGCACGACAGCCATCCGGCTGTCAGCCATCAGCAGTCGGTAGGGTTTGATCTGGTGAAGTGTTTTGGAAATTACCCGGTGCGGAACCCGTTCAGGCTGAGCCCGTCGAAGCCCCATACGCGTACCCTTCGACAAGCTCAGGGTGAACGGAATATGTGAATTAATTTGAGAATCAGTGCTCTAGCTGAACACTGAGTGCTCATGACCCGGCAGAAGAAAAAGTGACCTTCGAGTTGTTAAAGATCGATCCCGCCACGGGCGCGCGGCGGGGCCGTCTGAAGACCCTCCACGGGACGGTCGAGACCCCTGTGTTTATGCCCTGCGGGACGGGGGGCGCGGTTAAGGCACTGACCCCGCATGAACTTGAGACCGAAGGGGTGCAGTTGGCCCTGTGCAACACCTACCACCTCTACCTGCGACCCGGCCATCGGCTGATTCAGGGGTTGGGCGGACTCCATCGCTTCATGGGGTGGTCCGGCTCGATCCTGACCGACAGCGGAGGGTTTCAGATTTACAGCCTGGCGCAACTTCGACAGATCTCAGAGGAGGGGGTCAGCTTTCGGTCTCACCTGGACGGATCGTCTCACTTTCTCACGCCGGAGCTGGCCATGGAGGTTCAAGAGGCCCTTGGGGCGGATATTATCATGCCCTTGGATGAGTGCGCCCCCTATCCCTCGGCCACCGATTACCTTCAGCGGTCGCTGGAGCTGACGCTTAGATGGGCCGAACGGTCCAAGGTGGCTCATCCGGACGGCCCATCGGCGCTGTTCGGCATCCTGCAGGGGGGGACCGATAAGGCGCTGCGCGAGCAGGCCGCAATGGCGCTTCAACGGATCGGCTTTGACGGCTACGCCATGGGCGGCCTCGCCGTCGGCGAGCCGAAAGCGGTCATGTACGACACCGTGGCCCATGTGACGCCGCTGCTGCCTGTCGATCGACCACGTTACCTGATGGGGGTCGGCACACCCGAGGATCTCCTGGAAAATGTCGTACGGGGGGTGGACATGTTCGACTGCGTGATGCCTACCAGACACGGTAGGACCGGCAGTCTGTTCACCAGCCAGGGCCGCATCAACATCAAGGGCGCAGCGTATGCGGCGGACGAACGGCCGCTCGATCCCGCCTGCGACTGCTATACATGCCGGCACTTCTCCCGCGCCTATCTCCGGCATCTCTTTATGACCGGCGAAATTCTTGGACTGCGCTTGAATACGCTTCACAATCTTCATTTCTATGTTACGCTTATGCGGCGGATTCGCGAGGCTATCGAGGCGGGTCATCTCGCCGAATTTCGGGCACAGTTTCTTGAACCGAGTGGTATAGTGAATCGCGACGAAACTATTTTCTCATAACACTCAACACAGAGGAGGGGTCGAATGGGATTAGCGTATGCGCAAAATGGGACGGCACCTGAAGGTGGACCGGCAAGTATCCTACCGGTTCTTCTGCCGTCGGTACTGATATTCGTTATCTTCTACTTCCTGATGATTCGCCCGCAACAAAAGAAGCAGCAGGCGCAAAAGGATATGTTGGCGAATCTGAAGACCGGTGATCAGATCGTCACGACAGGGGGCCTGTACGGCACCATCGTCAAATTCGGCGAGGATAACCGGGTCAAGGTCAGGATTGCCGAAAACGTCATCGTTGAGATGGCCCGAAGCGCCATCACCGAAAAGCCGACCGGGACAACGGAGGTTGCCAAAGGCAAGGGGGAATAAGCGTTCCCTCAGGCGTCAAGCATCGACGACTCGTCTCAACAAGCTCCTGTTGAAACGATCAGGCCCTCCAGCAATCGGGGGGACGGTGGCAGTTCGTCCGTCAGACGGGTGATAGCGAAATTGCCTACTGGTAGGTCGCCGGGGCAGGTTGCAGCTCGCGTTCGGATTGCTGTCTGCTTGTCCCGGCATGATTACTCGGTTCCGTACAAGCCTTCAAAGAGCTGCGTATTGTGACGTTCTCCTCCCAGGTCGCGAAGTCGTCAGTAAAATATTTCAGCCGTACTTTTTTGAACTCCCGTACGGTCCAAAGCATGGCATATTGGCTGATCCCCGTCTCTCGGCTGATGGCCGCCACCGTCGCCTCACACTCTTCTCGACTTTTCTGATGGACCATCGTGAAGAGCGAAAACGGCCATTCCGGAAAGACAGGACGCTGATAGCAGTGGCTGACTGCGCGAAACTGCGCCATCTGCTGCCCCACCGCCTCAACCTTCTCGTCGGGTACCGGCCACGCCACCATGACGTTGCCGGTGTAGCCGGCCTTGCGGTGGTGCAAGATCGCCGCAAAGCGACGCATAATACGTCGGCCGAGAAGCTCTTTGGCGAGGGTCAGCATCGTGTCAACACTCAGTCCGCACTGTCCGGCAGCCTCTTGAAACGGCTCCTCAATAAGCGGCAGATCCTCTTGCAGGACCCTCACGATGCGGCGTTCATCGGGATCCAATCCGCGCGCGGAATGACCGTTGCCGACAAAGAAGTCGCCCTCTTCCTTGCGTACGCCTGCCGTATCGGTCTCCATGTCCAGGCGGACCCCGATCTTGAAGACCCGAAGCGCCGGGAAGAGTCGCGCCGCATCCGCGCCCGTCTCTTGCGCCAATACGGCCATACTGGCTTCGAGCCCGAGCCGGCTCTCAGGGGCGACAGCAAGGGTAAACCAGACATTATAGGGGCAACAAGCATCCGCCCCGAAGGCATCAGGCAGCGTGTACCGACGAAGATAGTTGTGACTGACCCCGGGATGACTGTTGATGACGGCCGCCGCCTTGTCGATATACTCCTCACGCAGTCTGAAGCCCACAAGAGACGACCGATAGCCGAGGCGCGTCGTATCGAAGATCGCGCCGATATTCCGGATGATCCCATCAGCCTTCAGCCGGGCGATACGCGTGAGCACATCATCCTCGTCAATGCCCACGCTCTCGCCGAGGACGCGATACGGGCGCTCTACCAACGGGATACCGGTCTGCACCGCGTCCAGCAACTTACGATCGAGGATATCCATCTCGAGCACGACCATCCCTCACTTTCTGCCCTCGAGCACATGAGCCGAGGCAGCAATTATCACGGTGAATACCTTCACCACTCTTCGGATCCCCTCAGTCCGGTCTCTTCTCGTCGGGAGACGAACCGGCCGGGAACGCCTGCACCGCAAGGTCTTGGCCGACATGACACTGCAAGCAAAAATGATTGCGTGTAGGATGCGGGACAATCGGGGCCCCAACCACCCCAAATTCGTGGCAGGCCAGGCACACGCCTTTCCTTGCTTCCACATCATGGGGAATCAAAGGCGGAGCGCCTTCATAGGCGCGAGGCAGTCTCTTGCTGCCTTGCTGGGGAGTCACCTGCTGAGAAAACGCGCTACTGCTCAGAGCAACCAGCAAGCAAAAGAAAATACCCCCAAAAAAGAGGATTATTTTGAGTGGCTTTATCATGATCCGTCACACTTTCTCGATCCGGACTGCGCACTTCTTATAGTCTGGCTGCTTGGAAATAGGATCGTAGGCATCGAGCGTCACCAGATTGATTAAGACATTTTCATCGAAGAACGGAACAAAGACCACGCCTTTCGGGACCGTATTTCGTCCGCCCAACTGAGCCTTTGTGATGATCTCTCCGCGGCGTGACCGGACACGGACCTGGTCCCCATCCCTGATTCCCATGGCGACCGCATCCTCGGGGTCGATCCACACGGGCGCAAAGGGGACGGCGCGGTGAAGCTCGGGGACTCGCCTCGTAATCGTCCCTGTGTGCCAGTGCTCAAGCACGCGACCGGTCGTGAGCCAGAAAGGATATTGCCCATCCGGCTGCTCGGCCGGCGGCTCGTAGGGCCGCGCCCAGATGACGGCTCGACCATCAGGCTGGCCGTAAAAACGGACGCCCTCGCCCTTCTTGACGTACGGATCAAAGCCCTCTCGGTAGCGCCACCGTGTTTCCCTTCCCTCTACCACCGGCCAGCGCAGTCCGCCCCTGACCTTTGCGTACACATTATAGGGCGCAAGATCCTTGCCCGACCCCTGACCGAATTGTCGATACTCCTCAAAGAGCGCCCTCTGTAAAGGTTCCTGGCCGTAATCGAATAGATGCCCCAGATCAAGACGCTTGGCGAGTTCGACGATCTGCCAGAGATCGTCCTTGGCTTGACCCGGCGGGTCTACCATCTTGAACCAGTGCTGCGTCCGCCGCTCCGTGTTGCCAAACATCCCCTCCTTCTCGACCCACATGGCCGACGGAAGGATGAGATCGGCATGCCGAGCGGTCTCGCTGGGATACACATCGGACACTACGATAAACCGGTCGCCACCTTTTCGTGCGCCCCTGCGATAACGACTCGCATGAGGGAGCGTTTGAAAGGGGTTGGTGGTATTGATCCAGATGACCTTGATATCACCGCGATCCAGGGCGCGAAACATCTCCATCGTATGATAACCGGGTCTGGGTGAAATCCTCTCAATCGGAACATTCCAAATATGTGCGGCCTTCTTCCGATGCTCGGGATTCGCAATAAACATACCGCCGGGGAGGGTATGAGACAACACGCCTACCTCCCGCGTGGTTCCGCAGGCTGAAGGCTGCCCGGTGAGCGATAAGGGGCTGTTACCGGGCTCAGCGATCTTGCCGGTAAGAAGGTGGAGGTTGTAGGCAAGGTTATTGATCCAGGTGCCGCGTACGTGCTGGTTAAAGCCCATGGTCCAACAGGATACGGCCTTACGTTTGGGCTCGCCAAGCAGCCGAGCGATCTGACGGATCGTATCAGCCGGGACGCCGGACAGGGTTTCCGCATACTCAGGCGTGTAGGTTTCCAGGAACCTTTTGTACTCTTCGAAACTGATCGGTTGAGCCTTGTCGGCAAAAGGGCTGTACGTCTTCCAATTGGTTTCCGAAGCCCCGCCGTACTCGAAATTGTCCTCTACGCCATAGCCGATCCCTGTCAGCCCCTTTTTGAAGGTGACATGCTGCTGAATAAACGCCTCGTTGATCAGACCTTCTTTCACGATGACATGCGCCATAGCATTCGCGATAGCGAGGTCTGTGTGTGGCTTGAACACAGCCACGATATCCGCGGGTTCATCGGTGCTGCGGTTGAGATAGGTTTGCAGACTGACGATCTTGACGTTGGGATCCTGGTGCTTCCGCTCCATCATTCGTGAGTAGAGGATCGGATGCATCTCGGCGAAGTTGCTGCCCCAGACAAAAAAGGTATCGGTCAGCTCAAAATCATCGTAACACCCCATCGGCTCATCCATGCCGAAGGTCGAGTAGAAACCGGTCACGGCCGAGGCCATGCAGAGGCGAGCATTGCTCTCGATATTGTTGGAGCCAATCCCCGCCTTCATCAATTTATTGACGGCGTAGCCTTCAAAGATCGTTGTTTGACCCGAGAAGTACATCGCCACTGATTCCGGCCCATGCTTTTGGATGGCCTCCTTAAACTTGGAGGCCATCATATCCAACGCCTGGTCCCAAGAAATCTCGATAAAGTTGTCGCCTTGACGTAGCAGCGGTGCGCGATAGCGGTCAGACCCATACAGAATCTTGGGTAGGCTGTAGCCTTTGATACAGAGCAGACCTCGATTGACTGGCGCCTCCGGATCGCCCTTGACGGCTACGACCTTGCCCTGTCGTAGCCCGACCAGTACACCGCACCCGACGCCACAGAATCGACAGGGGCTCTTCTTCCACTCCTCTGCCGTCTCGGCGGCCTCTGCGACACCATCGGGGAGAGGAAGTAGTACGTCAGGCGAGGACAAGATGGCAGCGCCTGCCCCCGCCAAGGTCTTTAACAGCTCTCTACGAGAAAGTTTCATCGTGGCCCTCTGGCTGTCCGGATTGGTCGAAAACCGTCATCGCAGTCTCTCACATCCCGAACTTGTGCGCCCGGTTGGCGAAAAAGATCCCGGAGGGGTGATCGGCCGGAAACTCCTTCAGCACCCGAAAGGTTGCCGTATCGTAGATCACGACCTTGCCGCCGTCCATGAGGGAGACGTACACGGCATCCCCCTTTGGTGTAAACTGCGGGTGTGTCGCGCCTGGCCCGGGATTCAGCGTTTTGACGACCCGCATACTGTCCACGTCGACGATATCGATCAGATCCCCGTTCTTACCGATGATATCTACCCATACCTGACGCCCGTCGGGCCGCGCAACAGTGTACAGCGCCGTCCCACTGATCGGCACTGGCGTGAGCGGCGTCCAGTCGAGGGTGGAATAGACCAGCGCGACCTCGCGTTTGAGCGCCGGGAGAAACGCGAGCCTCCCGGTGATGGCCCACCCTTTGAGGTGCGGAATCTTCCAGAGTGGAATCTCGGGACCTTGACCCTGCTCGGCGAGAATCGGGGTGACCCGGTCAAGCCGCCACGTATCGAGAAGTCCCATCCAGTTCGAGTCCAGGAAGCCCGCGAGGTAGTAGCGACCATCCGGGCTGATCAGTGCGTCGTAGGGGGTCTTCCCGACGTCGGAAAACTTCTTGACGACCGGAAACTCTTTTTTCCCGGCATCCACGACCCATATACTGTTGGCGTCCATGAGGGAAAAGACCAGCAGGTTGCCCGGGGCGTCGACTAACCCCACAACCCTCGACGGCAACAGGGTACCGTCCTTTGAGCTCGGATCAGGGTAGAGGGCCGGGATTGTCTTGACCGTTTCCAGCGTGTCGGCATCCAGAATACGCACCTCGCCGGGCACGTAGTTGCTGAGAACCACGTACTTGCCGTCCTGGCTGATCACGCCCCCGATGCCCAATTTTCCTCCGTTCACCTGCTTGACCAGCTTGAGCGTCAACAGGTCGATCTTCGAGACCTGGGCCTCGCGACCGATGACGTAGGCATAGCGCGCATCCGGTGAGAATTTTACCGTCGCATGGGTCAGGTTGCCGAGCCCGGACACCCGACCCAACAGCTCGTGGCGCGAGGCGTCGATAATCAGGACGCTACCGGCCTGTCGCTCAATGACAACGACCAACGACGCCGTCCCCCAACGTCGCTCGTCTGCGCTCGATTGGCAGGGTACGCCAAGCGCAACGAGAGAGAAAAGAAGAAGCGCCTTAACCGCGAACCGATACACGCGTGCCCGCATGACTCTCTTCCTTTTCATGTGATGAGATCCCCAACTCCTCGTCGCTCAGATAACAACCCGGGTCGGAGGCCCACAGGTCCCCGGTCGTGGCCTCCGCCCTGACCCGCGAGTTGCCGCCGCACAGCTCGAGATACGGACAACGGGCGCACCGACCCTTGAGCGCGCGACGGCGGTCCTTCAGGATGCCCATCACCGGATCGGTGGTGTCTTCCCAGATCGCGGCAAAACTCCTCTCTCGGACATTGCCGAGGGAGTAATGCCGCCAGAACGGATCGGCATAGACGTGCCCGGGGCTGTCGATACAGCCCAGCGTAATGCCGGAGCTGTTTCCTCCCCGACGCTGCAGAATCCGAAACACCGATTGCGCCTGCGCGGGAGTCGAATTTCGCATCTTCAGGTAGAGGTAGACCCCATCGGCATCGTTGTTGCCGGTCGTCACCTCGATCTTTAACCCGCGGCGATGAAAATCGACACTCCGCCCAATGAGATAATCGAGCGCGCCGCGCTTTTCCTCCGGCGAAAGATCATCGTAGACCAGCCCTGCACCCCGCCCCGCGTAAACCAGATGGGCGAAGTAGAGGCGATCCAGACGCTCCTGCTCTGCCAGATCACAGATCGCCGGCAGATCGGAAACGATCCGTCGGCACAGCGCCGTCCGGACGCCGACCTTCATCCCCTCGTCGCGAGCATAGCGCAACCCCTGGAGCGCCAGCGCAAACGAACCCGCCATACCTCGGAAACGATCGTGGACCGGACCGATGCCGTCCAGACTCACACCAACGTAGGTCATGCCGACATGTCTCAACCGCCTTGCGGCCGCGGCGTCAATCAACGTCCCGTTCGTCGACAGCGCACACCGCAGGCCCAGTTCCTGAGCATACTCTGCCAGCGCGTACAGGTCGTCCCGAAACAACGGATCGCCGCCCGACAGGATCAGCATGGCGATCTTGTAACGGGCCAGGTCGGCGATCAACCGTCTGCCCTCGTCGGTCGTCAACTCATCGGCGTAGACGCGGTCCTGCGATTGGCTGTAACAGTGCAGGCAATGGAGGTTGCAGCGGCGCGTGAGGTTCCAGATGACGACCGGTCTGTCGGTAATGGGCGGCACAGACATCTGGTCGGTTCGCGTCGCAGACCTCCGAATGTCTTCTGGCCCGCACAACAGCTCCGTGATCCTTAACATGGCGTATCATCCAAGGCTGCGCCACCCCTTGGTCAATTCACGATAGGTATCATAACACGACGGACCGCCGGGATGAGCTATTTTCAGGCTCATCCTGGCGGTCCGTCCTTCACGTGCAACCTCGATTAATAGATGTCCTTCATCGTGTTGTAGACGTTAAACTTACCGGTCGGCGTGATAATGCGCGGGTCGTCGATCCTGGCTACCTCTTTGAGCGTCTTATCGTCATAGACGACAACCTCGCTCTTGCCGTCTTTCTTCCCCCACACACTGATCCACACCTCGGTGCCGGCCTTGTTGTACTCGAAGTGCACGGCGCGCCCCTTGTCCGACACCTTCCAGCACGTCGGCTCTTTCTCCGGATTCGCCTTCTTGAAGACGCAGACCTGCTTTTGAATGGCCGGGTCGCCGTTCAGGGCGTGATCTACCCAGACATTCTCGCTCTTCGGGTGCGTCTTGATAAACAGGCCCCCGCCTCCCAGCGTCTTGATCTCTCGCACCTTTTTCCAGGCATACTCCTTGTGCTTGGCCGGATCGGTGCCGTAAACAGTGACCTTGCCCTCACCGAGATGCGGGGTACCGTTCACCGGACCGTACTTCGGATCGATCCAGTTGGCGCCGCGCCCGGGATGAGGTTTGATCCCGGATTCGAAGATCGCCTCCAGTTTGCCTTTCTCGACGTCGATCACGACCACCTTGTTCGCCATGTTGGCCGCCACCATGAAATACCGCTTGCTGGCATCCCAGCCGCCGTCGTGGAGAAACTTCTCGCCCTGGATCTGGGTCATCTTCAGGTTCTTGAGGTCCGAGTAATCGACCAGCCAGATCAGCCCGGTCTCCTTGATGTTGATGACCCACTCAGGCTTGAAGTGCGAGGCCACGATCGAGGCGACCCGGGGCTCCTGGTGGTACTCCATCGTATCGTAGGTCATGCTCCGGGTGCTGACGACCTTTATCGGCTCCAGCGTGCCCCCGTCCAACACGATGAACTGCGGTGGCCAATAGCAGCCGATGACCGCCAGCTTGTCGGTGAAGTCGCCGAGCTTTCCTTTATACTTACTCGTGTCAATAGAGCGCGCATCGCTGCATGGCTTCACCTCTGCGACCTTATCCGGAACCTTCATCCACAGGTCGATCATGGTCGCCCGCCCATCGCGGCCGATGGTGTAGACATAGCGCCCCGAGAATGAGCTGCGCGAGATATGCACCGCAAAGCCGGTCTTGACGGTGTTGACGATCTCCTTGGTCTTGCCGTCGATGATGGCTACCTGACCGGCGTCACGCAGGGTCACGGCGAAAAAGTCCTGCCAGTCGCGGTTGTGTTCGGGCTTTGTGGGTCGCTTGTCCGGCGGTACGATCAGGTTCCAACTCTTTTTCATCTCCGCCAGGGGCAACTCGGGTGGCACCGGCGGGTCGTGCTGGATGTAGCGGGCCATCAGATCGGCTTCAGCATCCGTAAGAATGCCTTGCCGGCCCCAGTCCGGCATGCCGCCGCCTGTCCCGTTCACGATAAACGCCTTCAGCACCGGGGTGGTTAACGCACGAGTTTTCGCCGGCAGAAGCTGCGGGCCCGTTGCGCCTTTTCTCAGGACTCCGTGACAGCCGGCGCACCGGTCGAAATAGATCTGCTTGGCGCTCTCTAGCTCACCACTCGCCAGCGGTGGAGGCGGTGGAAGCTCGGCCGGTTTGGCCGGCTGGGCTTGCGCCGGAACGGTCCATAGCATCCCAAGCGCAAGGGTCAATAATGCCAACGTTGCCTTTGTCGCCATGTACTCTCCTTTCGTTGAACAGGGTTCCTCGACGTTCAGGGTGAGCGCGCTCTCTCGACATTCCTACGTGTTCACAATAATGAAACAACGTTTCCTATATTCAACTGTATGTTTTTGTGACGTATGGGGAGAATTGACACACTCGTAAGCTGCATTGGGCGTCACTATCTCACCGTCAGCGTCCCCCTGTCAAGAATTTTCTTCGACCGGATCGGGCGGCATATTTCGGTTGAAAGCGGCCGGACAGCAATGGTAGGGTAGACGCAGCGTAAAACGCCGCCGTTCGGCATGGGACGAGCGGAGGAGCGCAGATACCGGGACGGACCGATCATGGAGAGACACGATGTTTGAGACCATTGAATGGACGGCAGCAGGCACGGTCCGGTTGCTCGATCAAACCCGCTTACCGACCGAAGAGGTATATGTCGAGTGTCGCGATGCGGCAGCCGTCGCGCACGCGATCCGGTCGATGCAGATCCGAGGGGCCCCGGCGATTGGGGTAGCGGGCGCAATGGGTCTGGCGTTGGCGGCACAGTCGATTCAGGCGCGCACCTTTGACGAATTCCATAAAGAGTTATCGCGCTGTGGTGAGATGCTGCACGCAACCCGTCCGACGGCCGTCAATCTGGCGTGGGGCATCGGGCGGATGCTGCACAGCGCCGAACGGCATAAACACCTTGCGATCGGCGAACTCGTCCGGACGCTCATCCGGGAGGCCCAGCAGATCCTGGAGGAGGACATCCAAGACAATCGGGCGATCGGCGAGTACGGCCGGGGGCTGATCCCGGATGGGGCCGCGGTCCTCACCCACTGTAACGCCGGGGCGCTGGCCACCGCCGGCTATGGAACCGCCCTGGGCGTGATTCGCGCGGCGCACGCAGCCGGAACCAAACTGTCGGTGTGGGCCGGTGAGACACGGCCGTTTCTACAGGGCGCCAGGCTGACCGCCTGGGAGTTGCAACAGGACGGCATCCCCGTTACGCTGATTACCGATAATATGGCCGGGCACTTGATGCAGCGGGGCGAGATCGATCTCGTCATCGTCGGGGCCGACCGGATCGCCCGCAACGGCGACGTCGCCAATAAGATCGGGACCTACGCCCTGGCCGTCCTGGCCCAGGCGCACAATCTCCCGTTCTATGTCGCGGCCCCCCTGTCGACTATGGATCTGGCGCTGCGCAGCGGCGAGGCGATCCCGATTGAGGAGCGCAATCCCGAAGAGGTGACCAGGTGGGCAGGTATTCGGACGGCGCCGGTAGGCGTCATGGCGAGGAATCCCGTCTTTGATATGACGCCGCATCGCTACATTACCGCCCTGATTACCAATCGTGGGGTCGTTCGGCCCCCCTACGACTCGGGTCTGGCCGCCCTGGCCGAGGCCAACCAGTCGGGTAGGGGATAGGGTATGGGGTGTGGGGTGTGGGACGGTCGGCGCCCTAGATTTTACGCGGTATGCTCTTCGCTCTGCCTGACTATCATGCTCCTTACCTTTCTACCGGTGCTACTGCTGCTTGCACCGCTGCAGGCCGCCGCCTCACCGGAGGCAACGGCCGCACCGTTATGGCGGGAGGCGCTCGACCTTATCGAGACCAATAATGACCAGAGCGCCATACCCCTCCTGGACGATCTGCGCCATCGAGAGGGGTTTTCCAGGGCGCCTGAGGCCCATTTTCTCCTGGGGATGGCGCTGTACAGGCAGAAACGGTGGCAGGAGGCGGCCGACGCACTGGAGACGGCCGCGACACGGCTTCCGTTGCTGGGCGATTACGCCCTGCACTACGGCGCGTCCGCCTATCGGACCCTTCGCCTGACCGCGCAGGCCGCGGCGTCGTTGTCGCGTCTCCTTCGTGACTACCCGGAAAGCCTCCTCGCCGAACGAGCCCGTCAAGAGCGCGCTGCGCTCTATCTTGACGCCGGTCAGCTCGCGGAGGCCGAGGAGGCGCATCGGGATTACCTGGCTCACACCTCCGGTGAGATACGGCGGCGAGAGGCACAGCTTGCGCTGGCCGAAATTGCCGTCAAGACGGATCGCCCGCGGCAGGCCGAGGCGTTCCTGCGCGAGCTGTGGCTGAAGTGGCCTGGAACCCGGGAGGCCGCGCGAGCCGATGAACTGCTCACCTCGATGGCGGAGGTTCCGCCCTTCACCGCCGACGAGCAGTTCGAGCGGGCGCTCAACCTCCATCGCAGCGGGCAGTACGCCCAGGCCATTACCGCGTTTGCGCCCTTCCTGACCGACGGCTCCGGCTTCGCCTCCCGCGCACGGCTGTGGAGCGGTATCGGCTATTTCCACCGTCGGGATTACAGCCGGGCCGTCGGTCTCCTGTCGCCGTTGAGTCAGGATCGCTCGCTTCACTCGGCGGAGGCGTTGTACTGGATCGGGCGAAGCTATGCGAAGGTCGACGATCGCGAAAAGGCCGCCGCCACGTGGGCCCGTCTGGTTGACGCCTATCCACACAGTCCCTTCGCTGCAGAGTCGCTCTATCTGATGGCGCTGGAGCATAGCGATAACGGTCAACCGAAGCCGGCAATTCGAGCGCTCAATCGGCTGCTCAGAGACCACCCATCGAGTCGGTTCGTCGATGCCGCCCTCTGGACCCGAGCCTGGATCCAATACCGGCGGTCGGCGTTCACGAAGGCGCTGGCCGATCTGCGACAATTGCACGCTCGGGGTACCGCCGACCCGCGATTCCAGGTTCAGGCCCTCTATTGGCAGGGACGGGCCCTTGAAGGACTGAAGAGGAGGGGAAAGGCGGTAGAGACCTACCGCCGGCTGCTCCGCGCTCACGTCGACGACGACTATTACGCCGAACAGACGCGCCTTCGCCTCAAGGCGCTGGGCGCAAAGGTTGTGCTGCCCGCCGTGAATACGCGGGAGGCGGGAGGCGGGAGGCGGGGGACTGAAATGCCTGTACCTTGTACCCTATCTCCGCAACCCTGCTCTTCTGAGACGGCGAAGGCCAGACTGCTCAAGGAGCTGAAGTTACGGGCAGAGGCCTCGGACGAGTTTCGGGCCCTCGCTGCGCGGTATACGGACGACCGCGGCGTCCTCTATGAGGCCTGCAGCGCGCTCCTCGACCTGGGGCAGTTCGATAAAAGCGTCTGGATCGCCAAACGGTTCCTTCGCCCACTATACGTACGCAGTCGACCCATGGAGCCCATGCCGAGGTATTGGGAGTTTCTCTATCCGCTCGGCTATTGGGAACTGATACAGGGGCAGAGCGCGCGTCATGCCCTTGATCCGTTCCTGGTGATCGCGCTGGTTCGAGAAGAAAGCGCGTTCGGCGAACGGGTGGTGTCGTCTTCAGGGGCTGTCGGGTTGATGCAATTGCTTCCTGCGACGGCAGATTACCTGGTCCGTACGGCCGGGAGCGCAGGGGACCCGGTGAAGCTTGACATGCCGTCCGACAATATTACACTCGGTACTCGATACCTGGCGATGATGATCGACGAATTCAAGGGTAATTGGGCCAGGGCATTGGCCGCATACAATGCCGGGCCAAATCAGGTCCGCCGCTGGCTGGCGCGGTCAAGTAGTCGAACCGATGATGAGTTTGTCGAAGAGATTCCTTTTACGGAGACGCGGGCCTATGTGAAGCGGGTTCTCGGAAGCTATTACCGCTATCGCGCGCAGTACAGCACAGAGAAAGACAGGGGGTAGGGTATGGGGTGTAGGGTGTAGAAAAACAGGGTCCGTTTGACTAGACCCCAGACCCTAAACCCTAGACCCCAGTTCTTAGTGGTGGACAGATGACACTGCAAGGAAAAAAGATTCTGCTGGGCGTCACAGGGAGCATCGCCGCCTATAAGGCCGTCGAGCTGGTGCGAGAGCTCACGAAGGCTGGGGCCTCCGTTCGTGTCGTCATGACCGAATCGGCGCAGCGATTTGTCGCGCCCCTGACGTTCGCCACACTCTCCCGACAGGCGGTCCTGACCGACCAGGCAGCCTGGGAGGCCCAGATGCCGCATCTGACTGCGGCTCGGGAGGCCGACCTGCTCCTGATCGCCCCGGCAACAGCCGGCACCATCGCCAAGTGTGCCCAGGGGCTCGCCGACGATCTGTTGAGTACCCTCTTCCTGGCCTGTACCAAACCGGTCATCCTCGCACCGGCAATGGACGCCGAGATGTATCGTCACCCCGCCGTCCAGGATAACCTGGCGCGGCTCACAAGCTGGGGGGTCCGGACCGTCGGGCCTGCAACGGGGGAGTTGGCCTCGGGGGTGTGGGGTCCCGGTCGCCTGGCCGATCCCGTCGAGATCATACGGGTGGTCACTGAGACGCTCTGCCCGTCCCACGACCTCAGCGGTGAGGTGGTACTGATCACCGCCGGCCCGACGCGCGAACCGCTCGATCCGGTTCGCTATCTGAGCACCCGATCTTCCGGCAAGATGGGATACGCCCTGGCCGAAGAGGCGATCTTGCGGGGCGCCCGAACCATCCTGGTCAGCGGTCCGTCTACATTGACGCCCCCTTTTGGCGTAGAGTACGTTGTGGTTGAAACCGCCCTGCAGATGCGCGCGGCGGTGCTGGACCGACTGCCGGAAGCGACGGTCGTCATCAAGGCGGCTGCGGTCAGCGACTATCGGCCGGCCCGCCCAGCCGCATCGAAAATTACGAAACAGGATGCGCCCCTGATGCTGGACCTTACGCCGAATCCGGATATCCTGCAGGAGATCGGCGCGCAGAAGGGCGGACGGATCATCGTCGGCTTTGCTGCGGAGACGGAAGACCTCGTACCGAAAGCACGCCACAAGCTAACGACCAAACATCTTGATCTGATCGTAGCGAATGATGTCAGCCGGGAGGGCGCCGGTTTCGGCAGTGAGACCAATCAGGTCGTCCTCCTCGATGCGGCAGGCGGCGTCGAGGCGTTGCCGCTGATGTCCAAACGCGAGGTGGCGCGACGAATCCTCGATCGCGTGGTAGACTTGCGAACAAGTCAGGGTATCGGGCGGAGGGTGGAGGGCGGAGGGTACGGCGGAGATGAACGAAGCGGCGGCAAGTCGTGAGATGGACGAGCTTCGCGAGTTGATCGGACAGGCTCGTGTCCACCTGCGCCGGCAGAAGCTCTTGGGCATAGAACGCCTTCACGTTGCATGGCCAGAGCGGATAGCACCGCCTCCCACGGCATCCCTCACCCAGGTGCGGGAGACGCTGGGAGAGTGTGCGCGGTGCAAGCTGCACACAGGTCGGAAGACGATCGTATTCGGGGTCGGCAACCCGCGGGCATGGCTTGTCTTCGTCGGAGAGGCGCCCGGCGCAGACGAGGACGAACAGGCTGAGCCGTTTGTCGGAAGAGCCGGCCAGTTGCTGACCCGGATCATCGAGGCCATGAAGCTGACCCGTGAGCAGGTCTATATCTGCAACATCATCAAGTGTCGACCCCCCGGCAATCGCAACCCTGAGCCTGATGAGATCGCGGCATGCGAACCCTTCCTGATCGCGCAACTTCACGCCATCAGGCCGAAACTGATCTGCGCGCTCGGTACGTTCGCGGCCCAGACCCTCTTACGAACTAAAGAGCCAATTTCGAAGTTGCGCGGACGGTTTCACGACTATCACGGGATCCCGATCCTGCCCACCTTCCATCCCGCCTATTTGCTGCGTAACCCGCACGAAAAGAAGACGGTCTGGGAGGATATGAAACTCCTGATGCGACAGTACGAGCAACTCGGCAACCCGGAATCCCTCGTTTCAGCATCGGAATTTTCTTGACCGTCGAGTCGCGATAACACAATTTAATGCACAAGGCTCTCAGGAGGTCCGACATGGTCAAGTCTGAACGGATTGTGCGGCGGACAGGCAGCGGCATCGTCTGCCTTGCAACTGCGTTGTCGCTCTCGCTCTCCGTATCTGCCGATGCCGGCTTGGTATCAGGACGCGTCAATGATGCAAAGGGAAGGTTCAAGCCCGGGGATACGTTTCGCGTAAAAGACGCCTCAGGCAAAGTGGTCAAGGATGCCGTCAAGACGGATGGATCAAAGGGGTACAGCCTGTTCCTACCCCCGGGTGTCTACACGGTGGAATTCACCGACGGCAGAAGCGTCATGATCCAGAGTCATCCGGAACCTATCAGGCAGGATATCCAGTTGAAGTAAATGCTGAGGGGAGGTCATGTCGCGCGATCAAGAGGAGGGGTCCAGTCGCTTTCCGCGGGTCATCGATATCATCGTCAAGCTGGCTACGCCCGCTGCCGTCATCGTCGCAGCATGGATAGGCGCTCGCCTCGCGAACTCGTTTCAGCAGCAGATGAATCAGACGACGCTGCAAAGCCAGCGTCAGATTGCCGGCACCACGCTGCTCAGCGAGCGGGAAAAGGCGGAGAGTGAGCTGCGGGCCTCGATGTTCAACAGCCTTATCAGCCCGTTTATCGGCGCTCAGAGCGGCGAACGGCTGTCCGCCGACCGGGAACAACTGTTGGTGGAGCTTCTGGCTCTCAATTTTCACGAACACTTTGAACTGAAACCATTGTTCGAACGTATCGACAGGCGACTGGCCAAAGATGGGAACCACGACGCGCGCACCGCGTTGCGATCCGTGGCCGATCGAATCATTGATCGTCAAACAGCCGCGCTGAAAAAGGAGACAGGCAGCGAGAGCTCAAACGGAGAGGGGGCCAGGATCGACATGTTAACCATTACAGAGCCGCCACTCTCCCTGAGTCAGCAGACGATCTATGCGTCGCTCGCGGCCAACGAGCAGCGCCCGTTCCAGGTGGTCGGAACATTAAAGGAGCCGATCGAGGATCTGAGATCACCGGACGGCGCCCAGAAGATGACGATTGTGGTCGACGATGCCGACTGGGCGAATCAGAAGTTCAGGGTCCAATTGCTGACGGTCGGTACCAAGTCGGGATTGGTCAACTCCAATGCCGCATTTACCCTCGGCCGATTTGATTTTCCGCTGACGGATAATACCCTCTTTCCGGATGGTAACCGTCTTGCATTGACTGTCTCCAGCATTCGCGTCGATGGCGGACTCAAGAGCGTAGCGCTCAAATTGATCTGGTTCCCAAAAAATTATTTTACGCCTCGAGAGCGTCCGCTCGATTCCGGCGAGTTTTTGAAATTGGTTGGGAAAAAGCCCATGGATGTCGATTGAGCACGATCTGAGCAACAACACGTCTGGAACGATCACAAAGCGCGCCGAGATGTGTACGTTACGACACAATTACAGGAGAAAGGGGGAACATGGGATGACTGGAAGGGTACTCATCCTTGTGGGTGTCATGCTGAGTGCAGCCTTCATTGCAGGTTGTCGGATGAAATCCGACATGAATCTTAAAAAGGTCAAGGTCAGCGCGTCAACCGTTTATTGTCTCTTCGATCCATCCTGTGCGGTTGCCGTTACCAACAGCAGCACTGTGCCTATCCCAATGGAGATCATGGGTAAGGCGGTTGTGGAGTCCCGCACCTTCGCGGGGAAGCCCGGTACGCCGGCGGCCGGTCTGTACGGCTATGAATACCGGATCGATCTCGAGCAGGGGGCAGAGACTGTGGTCGAGGTCGAGGAGTTCGGGAAGGTCAAGTATATGCCGTGCCTGTCATCGATCATCTTTGATTTCGGTCCCATCGTCGATACCCTGGATTACAATGGCGATGGGCAGACCGACGAACTGATCTATGTCGTCAGCCAGGGCGGTCCTGGAAAAGCCAGCCTCGGATTCGTACAGCGGTTTCACGGCAGGCTGACATTTAATTTCGACTCCCCTATCTGTGTCGGGGGACAGAATCATCCGGGCGACAGCACCTTTTTCTTTGGCCTGGTCTCCACCAAACCGCCGAGGCTCGTCGATGCGACCATCAAGGAGACGGCCGGTTTGGGCGCCGCCTCGCCGAAAATGAAGAAAAATATTAAATATCACGTAGATGTCTATGCGCCTCAAATAGACACGGAGGGTAGCAAGTCGGATCGTTCTGAAGGCCTTTAAGATTCATTCCGGGATCAAAGTAGCCTGTTGGTGTCTGATTAGCGAAAGGAGGGGAACGGGGGATGGCCGCGCGAGTGCCCGTTCTCATCGCTGTGGTGCTGACTCTAGCCTTTGCCGCGGGGTGCCGGAAGGGCGACACCCATCTGGCAACCGTCACGGTCGGCTCTCCGGCCGTCTACTGTCTCTTCGATCCCTCGTGCAAGGTGACCACGATCGAGAGCAGCACCGCACCGATCCCGATGCAGGTCGAGGGAACGGCCTTCATCGAGTCTCGCACCTTCGCAGGGAAGCCCGGCACGCCGGCGGCCGGGCTGTACGGCTATGAGTACCGGATCAATCTCGAACAGGCTGTTGCGACGACGCACATGCCGTGTCTACGGACCATGGCGCTTGAGTTCGGTCCCATCGTCGACACCCTGGATTACAATGGCGATGGACAGGCCGGAGATCTGATCTATGTCGTGACCGACGGCGGTCCGGGAAAGATCGGCATCGACCACGTGCACGGGTGGACCAACAGGTTCATCGTGTACTTTGACTCTCCTGTCTGCGCCGGGCCGTCCGGCGTCCGTGGCGACAGTACCTACGCCTTTGGTCTGGTCTCAGCGCAGCCGCCGAGGGCCGTTACTGCCACGCTCAAGGAGACGGCCGATTTGACCGCTACATCGTCAAAACTCAAGGACAGTCCGGCATACGACGTGCTGGTCCGCGCGCCTCAGGCGAGCACAGCGCATTGAGCCGGATCGCCGCTGAAATCGCCCTGCCGGTTCCACCTCGAAGCATCCTGACCTATGCGGTTCCGCCCTCGCTCCATATACAGGTCGGGGTCGGTAAGCGAGCACTTGTCCCGCTCGGTCCCCGCCTGGTCACCGGATATATCGTCGGCCTTCGCACTCCTGCGCCAACCGATCCTTCAGATCTGAAGTCGATTGAGGCGATCCTCGATCCTGAACCGCTGCTCGATCAACATATGCTCGAACTGACGCGCCATGTCGCGGACTATTACGTGACCTCGTGGGGGCCGGTGATTCGTACGGCGCTGCCGCCCGGGATCGATCGCGGGACGATACGGACGGTTCAGTTGATCGAACCGTCGGATCTGTTCTCGCGCGCGGGTATCGCGGCGGACCACGCCGGAGCGGTCGGCCCACTCGACCCGACTCAGCAGCAGATTCTCACCGTTCTGCAGGCGCAACGTCGAATCGCGCTGTCATCGCTCAAACGGCGGTGGCCCGGCGAAGCGGTTGATCGACTGATTCGCCTGCTCATCAGACAGAACCTGGCCAGAATCGAATACCAGGAACGTCGTCCTTCGGTTCGGCCCGTCGTACGACCCGTATTGAGTCTGGCGATCGACCGGACGGCAGCGGAGGCGGGATGGGCCCGCCTCAAAGACCGCGCACCACGACAGGCCTCGTTGCTCGATCGGCTCCTCCAATCCGGCTCATCGCTGACATCTGCGGAGGCGACGGCCATTGCCGGAGCCTCCGGCGTGCGCAGCCTCCTCGCTAAGGGACTGATCCGCCGCACGACTGAGGCGGTCGAGCGGTCGCCATGGGACAAGGGCGCGATAGTCGCCGACGCCTGCCCCCAACTCAATTCGGCACAGCGCGCCGCGGTTGATGGGCTGTTGGCAGGCCTGTCCTCACAGACGTTTTGTCCGGCACTACTCTACGGCGCGACGGGAAGCGGAAAGACCGAGGTCTATCTTCGGGTGATCGGCGAGGCGGTACGACAGGGACGGCAGGCGCTGGTACTCGTTCCGGAAATCGCCCTGACCCCGGTGACGGCCGATCGATTTCGCGCCCGCTTCGGCGAACGCGTCGCGCTGCTGCACAGCGGCCTTTCGCCGGGCGAGCGGCTGGATCAGTGGTACCGCATCAGGCGCGGGACGGCCGATATCGTCGTGGGCGCCCGTTCTGCCGTGTTCGCACCCCTCTCGCGCCTTGGCCTGATCGTTGTGGATGAAGAGCATGATACCTCCTATAAGCAACAGGAAGAGCCGCGCTACCACGCCCGGGACGTGGCATTGGTCAGGGGGCGAATGCTTGGGATTCCCGTCCTTCTCGGGTCTGCAACCCCCAGCTTCGAAACCCTTCATCGGGCGAAGGAGGGGATCTACCGGCCGTTCCTCCTCCCTGAGCGGGTCCACAACAGGCCGCTCCCGTCGATAGAACTGGTCGATATGCGTCAAGAGCGCGCGAGGCGGACAGAGCGCGGTGCCCCGCTGATCTTTTCACAACGACTGGCTGAGGCGATCAAGGAGACGCTGGCGAAGGGCGAGCAGGTCCTGCTGTTCATCAATCGACGAGGGTACGCCAGGGTGCTGCTCTGCCGGGAGTGCGGCTTTACGTTGCGGTGCCCTCACTGCAGTGTCTCGCTCATCTACCATGCCGTCGACGCCAGGATGCGCTGCCACTACTGCGATTATCGGCAGCGGCCGCCGACGGGTTGTCCTCAGTGCGGCGGGATCGCCTGCGGGTGGCTCGGCTACGGGACACAGCAGGTCGAGGCCGCCGCTCGACTCCTGGTCCCGGACGTCTCGATCGTCAGGATGGATCGCGATACCACCCGAAGGCGGCAGGCACACCGACAGATCCTCGGGGATATGCAGCAGCGGCGCACACAGATTCTGATCGGCACACAGATGGTCGGAAAGGGACACGACTTCCCCGGCATCACCCTGGTCGGCATCCTCTCGGCCGATGTCTCGATGCAGATCCCGGATTTCCGAGCCGGCGAGCGAACCTTTGCGCTGCTGACGCAGGTAGCCGGTCGCGCCGGTCGTGGCGACCGCCCCGGCCATGTCATTGTCCAGACCTACAACCCTGAACACTATTGTATCCTCGCAGCCCGTCACCACGATTATGAGGCGCTCTACCGGATCGAGCGGCCCCTTCGGGAGAAACGCGGCCTTCCGCCCTTTGGCTCTCTTATTCTGCTCCTGGTTGCCTCTACGCACGAGGGACAAGCGCAAGCGCGGGCCGAGCAACTGACCGGTCTGCTTCTGGGGGGGGCGTCCCCCCCACTTGCCGTTGAGGGACCCGCACCGGCGCCGATCTATCGATTACAGGACCGCTATCGATGGCAGATCCTCGCCAAAGGTCACGACCAGGATAGGCTCTTGCACTGGGTCAAAGGGACGATTGCGCAGCTTCCACCGACAGAACAGGCCGGGATTGAGATCGACGTCGATCCGGTCGATCTGTGTTGAGCGGCCGGCGTAGGGGCAGGGCTTGCCCTGCCCGAATAGGGCGCAGCAAGCAGCGCCCCTACATCGCTGATAGCTGACGGCTGACCGTTTGTCTTTTCCTTGATGATGTATTACAGTAGCGCCGTGATGATCGAAATGATGGATCGACCGCAGACGAATTCATGGCTCTATGACGGCGAATCCCTGGATGATATCGGCATGTCCGGCGTAAAGGTCATTCAGAGCAGAATGGGCTTCCGCTATTCGATGGATGCGCTGTTGCTGGCGCAGGTCGCCATGCCGCGACCCGGCGACAGGGTTCTTGATCTCGGCTGCGGCAACGGCGCCATCGCCTTCCTGCTGGCACATCGGTATCCGAGCCTCCGCATCGTCGGTCTTGAGGTCCAGTCGGCCCTGGCCGACCGGGCCAGGCGTGGCGTGCGGCTCAATGGACTGCAAGACCGCATCGAGATCGTCGAGGGTGACCTTCGTCAGATTACGCGGCTGCTGCCGGCAAGCTGCTTTGATATGGTACTCTGCAACCCGCCCTATCGACCGATCGCCGGCGGCCGACTCAGTCCGGACCCCGAGATCCGACAGGCGAAGCACGAACTGACCGCCACCATTCGCGAGGCAGTGGCGGCCATCCGATATGTCCTGGCGCCCCACGGGCGCGCCTATCTCATCTACCATGCCTCGCGACTCGCCGACCTGTTGAGCAGCCTCAGGACGGTACGACTGGAACCAAAGATGTTGCGATTCATTCATTCATACCCTGGCGCGCAGGCGGAACTCAGTCTGGTAGAGGCGCGACGGGACGGTCGGTCGGGACTACGGATTCTTACCCCTCTGTTCGTCTATGAGGCACGCGGCGGCCCGGTATCGCCGGACATGGAGGCCGCGCATCGCGGCCTGACTGCCCCCGACGTACGGAGTACGGTGGCATGAGTCGACATACAGTTGCCCTTGCCCAGATCAACCCCGTGCTCGGCGATCTGGAACGTAACCTGACCCTGCACGAGAAGACCATCGAGGAGGCGATCGGGCGAGGCGCCGGCCTGCTGATCTTTCCGGAGTTAAGCCTGACCGGATACTTCCTGAAGGATATTGTCTCATCAGTGGCCCTCCCCTTAACCAGCCCTATCCTCGACAGACTCAGGGAGTTAAGCCGCCGCGTCGATCTGGTGGTGGGGCTGGTTGAGGAGGCGCCGGGATACCTGTTTTATAATGCCGCCCTTTACCTCTCAGCGGGCGACATTCGGCACGTCCATCGTAAGGTCTACCTCCCCACATACGGGATCTTCGATGAGCAACGGTATCTTGCGGAAGGCAGCCGGATCGCAACGTTTCATACAGACATCGGGCGATCTGCGATCCTGATCTGCGAGGATATGTGGCACCCCTCGACGGCGTGGATTGCCTCCCTGGACGGGATGGAGATCCTTATCTCACCCTCTGCCAGTCCCGGCCGCGGGGGACTGGAGGAGGGTCAATTGTTCGCGAACGCCAGGGCGTGGGAGACGGTCAACCGAGCCTACGCGCAACTCTTCACCAGCTATGTCCTGTATACAAATCGGGTCGGATATGAGGACGGCGCCTGCTTTTGGGGCGGCTCTGAGGTCATCGCCCCATCCGGCGAGCCTGTAGCCAAGGCAGCCTATCTTGACGAGACCCTCCTGGTCGCCGAAATCGATCCTGCCGAGGTTCGACGGGCCAGGACGATAAATCCGCTGTGTCGAGATGAGCGATTGGACGTGACGTGTCGGGAACTGGAGCGGAT
Organism: Candidatus Methylomirabilota bacterium; assembly: GCA_003104975.1. Classification (NCBI taxonomy): domain Bacteria; phylum Methylomirabilota (SeqCode); species Candidatus Methylomirabilota bacterium. The sequence continues at coordinate 17,398 of PQAM01000019.1, read as the reverse complement.
CAGGCGCGAGGGGGACAGATGATCCGTCTCTCCCTGCACTGCGCATTTGTTCAACAGATCCTGACCGGATTCATTACCAACGAGGTACGAAAGACCGGTTTCAGCCGGGTTGTCATCGGGTTATCGGGTGGGGTCGATTCCGCGTTGTCCGCATATCTCGCTGCCGAAGCGCTTGGCGGCGAGAACGTCTGGGCCCTCCTGATGCCATACCGAACCAGCAGTCCGGACAGCCGAGCGCACGCCGAACTGGTGGTCACGCAGTTAGGAATCCAATCCGATATCATCGATATTACCCCGATGGTAGACGCCTACTTCGGACGGCTCCAGGATGCCGATCAGGTACGCCGGGGCAACAAGATGGCGCGCGAGCGAATGACCATCCTGTTCGATTATTCGGCCAGGCTGAATGCCCTGGTATTAGGGACCAGCAATAAAACCGAGTTACTCCTGGGGTACGGTACACTGTACGGAGACATGGCCAGCGCCATCAACCCGCTGGGCGATCTGTATAAGAGCCAGGTGCGGCAACTGGCGCGCCATATGGGCGTTCCGGAGGCCATCATTGGAAAGGCGCCCAGCGGTGATCTCTGGGTCGGACAGACCGACGAGACGGAACTCGGCTTTACGTACGAAGAGGTCGACCAAGTGCTCTATCTCATGATCGACCGCCGATACGAGATTTCCGAGATGATCGCGAACGGCTTCGATGAGCGATTTGTCCGAACCGTCCTCGCCAGGGTCCAGGCCTCCCAGTACAAGCGACGCCTCCCCCTCATTGCCAAGATCTCTGCCCGTACCATCGACCGCGACTTCCGCTATCCCCGCGACTGGGGTAAGTAACACCGTCGCGCGCACAACAAGCGATACCCCCCGGTACAAGGTTGATTATACCGGGGGGTATCCGAGTCAAGCGAGACGTACCTGCCTAACTCCTCAGATTAGAACGCCTCGTCGCCGGCCGCCCAGGCAGCCCGCTCCTTGGCCTTCTCTTTATCGTAGATGGTCCACTCACCCTCTTCAACAGCAGCCGCCTCGCGGACCATTCGCCCCGCCCGTGACAGGATGAAATAGACCAGAGGCAAGACACCGCCAAAGAGGAAGATCGCCCCACCGACGGTCCGCATCCAGGTCAAGGTGATCCAGACGTTGTCCGTCACGTGCGCCTGCGCTCTGGCGGCCCAGAGGCCTTGCTTGAAGACTGTGGCGACCTGATAGAGCCCGACCGGGAACAGATCCAACATCATCATCAGCACCAGGCCGACCTGCAGCGACCAGAAGATACCCTTGATCAGCTTCTCATTCCAGGCAGAGCGCTGGAACAGGTGCTGACACGCGAAGAGCATACCGGCGATCGCGATGTTCCCCTTGACGCCGAACATGGCGGCATGGGCATGGTTACCGGTCAGATAGGTGCCATGCTCATAGTAGTTGACGATCGGCAGGTTGATCAACGAGCCGAAGACGCCCGCGCCGAATATATTCCAGAAGTTGACGGCCAGGATGAAGGTCCAGACGCCGTCCATCACGAAGCGCTGCTTGCCCTCGGCAACGTTTTCATAGGCCTTCACCCGCTCCGTCCGCATCTTCCAGGCATCCAGGGTGATCAGGAGCAACGGCAACACCTGCATGGTGGAGAAGACGCTACCCAGGGCGATGATCCCTGTCGGCTTGGCGATCCAGTAGAAGTTGTGGGAGATCCCGATCAGGGCGGTCACCAGGAACATCATGACGGCGAGGAAGATAACCCGCTCGGCCATGGCCCGGTTGACCAGACCCATCTGAACCAGCATGTAGCCCACAATACAGGTGGTGAAGACCTCGAAGGTTACCTCAACCCACATATGAATGTTCATCCACCGCCAGTAATCCGCAATCGCGAAGTTCTGCGACGGGGTCATGAACATCCCGAAGAACAGGAACAGCACCATGATGCCGCTGCCATAGAACAGCCAGGCCGGAACGGACCAGAGGTTCTGGCTGGTGATCCAGGGCTTGACGGCGCGGAAGATGATGTAGACCCACAGACAGAACGAGGCCAGCATCAGGATGTGCCAGAACCGGCCGAGCTCCAGGAATTCCCAACCCTGGCTGCCGAACCAGTAGGCCATGTCGTCGCTCATGTAACCCGTATGTCCGAGATAGATGCCGAACAGGGCGCCGGCGCCGACGATGACGCACAGGGTGAACAGCAGGTTGATCAGGAAGCGCTGACCGTTAGGCACCTTGGAAATGCGGGGCAAGAAGAACAGGGTGTAGCCGACCCACGCCATGAAGAACCAGTAGATCTGGACGATGGTATGCCAGCCGCGGGTCACAGTGAATGGGATGGTGAATCCCAACACCGTGGTGGCGATGGCGCTGCCCGGTCCGCCGCCCACAAAATCCTCGGCGCTCAGGATACCCGCCAGGACCTGCACCAGGAACAGGATGACCGCAAAGGCGAAGAACTTGTAGGTGGCGCGCTGGGTCGGGCGCACATAGGCATCGCCTTTATTCTCCAGATCGACGGTGGTCAGCGACCAATCTCGCCCGTTGAACGGCTCGCCCGGCAGGGTCTTCATCTCGCCGTAGACGTACAGGACCAGCATCGTGCCGCAGAACAGGACGAAGATCGAAATGAAACTCCAGAGGTAGGTCTCGAATGTCGGAGTATTGCCGACCGCCGGATCGGGCGGCCAGTTGTGGGTATAACTGTAGTCAAAACCTGGCCGGTTCGCCCCGGAAACCCAACCACCCCAGAAGAAGTACCCCGCGAGGGCCTTCAGGTCGGCCGGGTCGCTGATATGATTCTTGATCCTGCCCTTCATAAAGGCTTCTTCATAGGTAGCATCCGTAAACATCTTCGTGTAATGGGTGATCAACTCCTGATACGCAAAAGCCTGCGCCGGATTGATTCGAATCACGTTGGCGGCCTCGTCGTACCCATTCTCTCGAATCTCACGTCGTACCCTCATCGCGATCATGTCGCGATCGGCTTGCGTGACAGGGCGCTCCTTTGCGATCTCATTCTCGTAGTATTTGTTCATGGAGACGTATGTATGATGGAGAGCTTCGGCCGTAAAATCCGGGCCCCGTTCGCCGCCGTCACCCCAGAACGAGCCGTAGGTCATGAGCCCCTTGAGGTGAAATACCTGTTTGCCGCGCTGGATCTCCCACTCAGGTATCACCGTCTCCCCGGTGGACGACGACACAAAATTGGTCAACGGTGGGGCCGACGTGTAGGTCCAGACGCCAAGCGCGACCAAACCGATAAGGCTGATACCTGTGACAATCGCCGCATGGAGCCACCAATATTTTTTCACTAACAGCATTTGGCCGAACGTCTTATGGGGCTTGCTTACCATATCGCTCGGGATGGGACTCATAACAACCTCCTATATGTTACGCTTCATTACAGCTACTGCACTTGCAATGCTTTGTGTGTCACCAACTCCCCTCTTTGTGACCGGGCCAAAGCCCCGCAACGGGAGGAGCCCGCGCTTCGCGAGGCGTATGACGGGATTCATTCAACCGAGCCGCGTAGCGCCGCCCTGCCACCGGACGACCGCGCCGGCGCTTCGTACTACCTCCACACCACCCCAGGTTCATGTCTTACCGTCCCTCCGAGATTCTAAAAATGAACTTCAGACAAAATGTAGACACCTTTTTCTCCTCCTACAATCGGATGTTCAGCTCAAATTGGGATGCGAATGCACTACTACGCCAGACGCCCACGCGTTCGTTGATCGAACGGACGGCTAGTGCAAATGCATTAGGACATTGAAGGCCGAACAAGTCCGAGGGCTTGGGGGTGAGACCACTAGGGATGACCGTGGGCTTAGGCGAAGAAGCAGTTGGTGGGCATTCGAACGCTTAGAGGGTCAACGGAGGCGTTGGTCTGGGTGGTGATGAAGGTAAATCGGCGTTTCACGCCCGAAACTCGAAAAAACAATACCCCCCGGTACCGTTCGGTACCGGGGGGTATTGACGTGAGGTATGACGTACCTACCGCAGTAGGTAACGAGACTAGAACGCCTCGTCAGAAGCGGCCCAAGCTTCCCGCTCCTTCGCCTTCTCTCGATCGTAGATCGTCCACTCACCCTCCTCAACGACGGCGGCTTCGCGGACCATCCGAGTACCCCTCGACAGAATGAACCACATGAGAGGCAGGACGCCACCGAACATGAAGACCACACCGCCGATGGCGCGCAGCCAGGTCAGGGTGTGCCAAACCTCGTTGGTGACGAAGGACTGCTGGCGGCCATACCAGAAGCCGTGCTGGAAGATCGCGGCCAACTGATACAGCCCGATCGGGAACATATCCATGAGCATCATCATCACGATACCGATCTGCAGGCTCCAGAAGATGGTCTTGATCAGCTTCTCATTCCAGGCAGAGCGCTGGAACAGGTGCTGACACGCGAAGAGCATACCGGCGATCGCGATGTTCCCCTTGACGCCGAACATGGCGCCGTGGGCATGGTTACCGGTCAGATAGGTGCCATGCTCATAGTAGTTGACGATCGGCAGGTTGATGAGCGAGCCCATCACGCCCGCACCGAAGATGTTCCAGAAGTTGACGGCCAGGATGAAGGTCCAGACGCCGTCCATCACGAAGCGCTGCTTGCCCTCGGCCAGAGCCTCGTGAGCCCGAGCGCGCTCCGTCCGCATCTTCCAGGCATCCAGGGTGATCAGGAGCAACGGCAACACCTGCATGGTGGAGAAGACGCTACCCAGGGCGATGATCCCTGTCGGCTTGGCGATCCAGTAGAAGTTGTGGGAGATCCCGATCAGGGCGGTCACCAGGAACATCATGACGGCGAGGAAGATAACCCGCTCGGCCATGGCCCGGTTGACCAGACCCATCTGAACCAGCATGTAGCCCACGATACAGGTGGTGAAGACCTCGAAGGTTACCTCAACCCACATATGAATGTTCATCCACCGCCAGTAGTCGGAGATAGCGAAGTTCTGCGACGGGGTCATGAACATCCCGAAGAACAGGAACAGCACCATGATGCCGCTGCCGTAGAACAGCCAAGCCGGAACGGACCAGAGGTTCTGGCTGGTGATCCAGGGCTTGACGGCGCGGAAGATGATGTAGACCCACAGCACAAACGAGGCCAGCATCAGGATGTGCCAGAACCGGCCGAGCTCCAGGAACTCCCAACCCTGGCTGCCGAACCAGTAGGCCATGTCGTCGCTGGCGAAATACCCGGTGTGGCCCATCCAGATGCCGAACAGGGCGCCGGCGCCGACGATGACGCACAGGGTGAACAGCAGGTTAATCAGGAAGCGCTGGCCGTTAGGCACCTTGGAAATGCGGGGCAAGAAGAACAGGGTGTAGCCGGTCCACGCCATGAAGAACCAGTAGATCTGGACGATGGCATGCCAACCACGCGCCACGCTGAACGGAATGGTAAGGCCGATCGCGCTCAGGACTGCATCAGCCGGACCGCCACCCACGAAATCCTCTGCCGCAATGATACCCGCGATAACCTGCACCAGGAACAGGATCACCGCAAAGGCGAAGAACTTGTAGGTTGCGCGCTGGGTCGGGCGCACATAGGCATCACCCTTGTTCTCGAGGTCGATCGTGGTGAGCGACCAGTCGCGACCGTTGAACGGCTCGCCCGGCAGGGTCTTCATCTCACCATAGACATACAGCACCAGCATGGTACCAGCGAACAGGACCAAGAGCGAGAGGAAGCTCCAGATATAGGTCGGATAGGTCGGGAGGTTGCCGGCATCCGGATCGTACGGCCAGTTGTGGGTGTAGCTGTAGGTCTCACCCGGCCGATTCGCGCCGGCTACCCAACCGCCCCAGAAGAAGTAGCCCGCGAGGGCCTTCAGGTCGGCGGGGTTGCTGATAAAGTTCTGGATTCGGCCCTTCTGGAAGGCTTCTTCATAGGTTGAATCGGTGAACATCTTAGTGTAGTGCTCGATCAACTCATTATAGGCGAAAATCTGCGCGTCGTTCAGGCGGATCACGTTGGCCGATGCATCGAAGCCGTTCTCGTGGATCTCGCGCTTCACGCGGCCCGCGATCCCGTCCCGGTCGTCCTGGGTGACGGTGCGTCCGCTTTTTTCGATCTGCTGCTCATAGTACTTACCCATGGAAACAAAGGTGCGATGCAGGGCCTCGGCCGAGAAGTCCGGACCGCGCTCTGCGCCATCACCCCAGAACGAACCGTAGGTCATCAGGCCCTTCAGGTGGAAGACCTGCTTCCCACGCTGCATTTCCCATTCAGGGATGACGACCTCTCCGCTGGACGAGACGAAATTGACCAACGGGGGGACGCTGGTATAGGTCCAGACGCCAAGTGCGATCAACCCGATGACGCTGATGGCAGTAACGATCAAAGCATGAAGCCACCAATACTTTTTAATCAGTAGTGCCTGGGCAAATGTCCTCTCGTTCTTGCCCTTACTTACGCTTCCGCTGGGATTAGGACTCATTGTTACCTCCCGTGGCTCTGCCCCGCTTTGAGGTAGCCACTCGTGCATTGTTATTACGGTGCCGTCTTGAACGTGGTGTCCCAGGCCGTCGGGGGTGCGCGCGCTTCCCGAACGGCGTGCAGGGTGCGGGCCCGACGGCACATGCCCGGTCGACCAGGCGATGGCCCGCTACGCTGCTTATCGATCTGCATCCTGTCATTCATGGGGAACGCCTCCATGGCGGTAATAACTGCGGTCCCCTATAGACTCTCTAAATCCTACGATCGAATCAAACCGGGATGCATATGTACTATGGTATAGTTTTACTATCCCAAACGGGACTCGTAAATCCTGCGATTGACTCAATATGATGATGCAGATGCACTAGCAATGGGTAATTCAAGCGGCGCAGTGGTGTAATGGACGTACAGAATGTTAAAACGGGGTTTACCCGATCGCACGGCGACGCGCTGATCCACCCTGCAGGGCAAAGGATACGGTTCAAGGGACTACTGGTCTCCCGAACATCATAACGATGTATTGAGCACGTGATCATTCGGCGATTCGCTGAATCGTTCCGCATCGCACTCATCATGCAGCCTTGTGGGGTTCCTTGGCCGCCCCGGATGACGGTCCGGCTTCTGTTCGGTTCGGCTCTCGCCTCGACATCTCGTTCACGTAGGCGACCGCCTCGAGCCTCGAGTGGACCTTGAGTTTACTGAAGATGTTCTGGATGTGATTTCTCACGGTAGTTTTGCTGATGAAGAGTTGCTCCGCAATGGCTGCCGTCGTTGCACCGGTCCGCATAAGGGTGACCACCTGCAGTTCCCGGCGAGTAAGCTCGCCGATGGGAGAAACCGTCTTCTCGCTCATCGTGAGCTGAGTCTGAGCCAGTTGCTGCCGCACCAATACCTCAAGCTGGTGCGCGGCTGTGACATCGCGAAAGAGATGAACAACGGTTGGCGGTTGGCTATTCTCGGTAGGGAGAGCGACACAGCTCACGTCGATCCAGAGCGGTTTCCCTGTCCGGGTCCGTGTAGCCATCTCAAAATGCTGGATCAGGTCACCGCGGCTGAGCGACATCTTGAGCGGACACGGCCACTGGCAAAGCTGATTGCCGTTACTGTCACGACCGTTGAAGAACTCCCGACACTGCTGCCCGACGACCTGCTCGGCAGAGGCTTCCAGAATGGTCTCAGCGGCCGAGTTGCAGAACAATATTTCACCCGTCGGTGCGCTGATAAATACGCCATCGGCCGTCTCTGCGAAGAGTTTGAAGGCGGCCTCCCGCGGCTCCATCGCCTGTCCACCCCCCGACTCGTTGCGTGTACCTGTCACATCAGCCGCAGGCCGTCGGTTATTTTCTGCACCGGCATGGCGGACGACCGCCTCGCCTGCACGGATACCGTCATCAGGCCGTCGATCTGCCCGTTGGATTCGCCCCGACCGTTTCAGTCCGTTGCCTGGGTGAGCCATGGAATCAATATACATTTCTCAGTAGGACCTGTCAAGCCGAAAAGGGATGTTTTCAGAGGTCTCCGAGCATGATGATTCAGCGTCCACGATTGCCGATGTTGAAGTCACCCGCGACAAGTTTCGTATACACCGAAGATTGATTCGCGAGCTGTTCATCGCCGGATTCGTTGCTACCATTATAGAGACGCTTACATAGGCATTTGGTCTTTAGAAATACATCATACATGAACACCATGGCGGCGGGCTGATGACGGGAGACGTCGAAGGCATACGGACATACGGAGTTGATGGTCAACGCCCGTATTGGCCGGTCGCTGCGACACGACGTCGCAGGGACAGCCTGAACCGGACGTGGGGCACCAGCGCTCGCGTAGGAAACATCGGACAGGCTGATGAAGAAAACCCTTGACACGGGAGTAACGCATGTGCAATAGTGACGCCCATCACTGAAGTCAGCGCCCTACTGCAAGTCCTCTAATGAGGTTGGGAAGCCTGTATACACCGCGAAGATCGTCTCATCGGGGCGGAGTTATTTTGGCGCCCCGCATCCGCAAACGCGCTTCGATCTCGGGAGCGCGGTGGTTAACCTGACGCAGAGGGAGGAGGATCATGGCTCAAAGAAAGTGGTGGGTTCGTGGTGCGGTCTTGGGCAGCGCTCTGCTGCTCGCCCCGGTAGGGGCATGGGCCGACAAGCTCACAGAGCTTGAGCAGGCCTTTGAGACACAGCAGCGGTCGTTGCAGCAGTTGCAGCAGGAGATGCAGCGATTGCGGCAGGAGCGGACCACGCAACAGGAAGAGGTGACCCGACGTGTGATGGAGGTAGAGAAGAAGGCCGCGGAGGCGACGGCATCATCCCTCCAGACCGGATTTGACCCCTGGCCCGGAAAGGGGTTCTACCTGAAGTCAGCCGATGGTCAGCACCGACTGAATATCGGCGGCTACGTGCAGACGTTGGCGCAGGTCGAGGCATCGCGGAATGAAGAGGATGTCGACGGTGCCTCCGACAAGACGGCGGCAATCGGTCGACACCGCCCCAGCACGTTGAAGTTGCATCGTGTCCGGGTCATCTTCAACGGGACGATCTTCAGGGACTTCGGCTTCCATATCGAGCCGGAGTTTACCGGCGGCAATATCGGCGCCCGGATCGAAACAGGTTTTGTCAGCTACAGCTATACCCCATGGTTGAAGGTCACCGCCGGACAGATGCGGCACCACTACAGCCTCGAGCAGGGCATGGCGACCCAGGACCTGGACTTCGCTGCACAGCGGTCCTTTGTCAACCGGGCCTTTTCGCCGGACCTGCAGATGGGCGTCCTGCTCTCGGGTAATCTCAAACTTGCCGACACGTTGCCCATCTATTACGGGGTCGGCGTATTTAACGGTTGCGGTCGGGTCGATCAGTGCCCCGGCAGCGTCGACAACGACGGCGACAAGGAGTATACGGGCCGCTTGACCGTTTCGCCTGCGATGCCCTTTGGCGCCCTCACCGTCGGCGTGAATGCCGACTTCCGTACCTTCAACATACGGCGGGGGGCCGGCGCGACCGATACCAACGGCGTCACGGCACCTGTCGGGGGCGGCTCGAAGTTCCACCGCTTTAACCCGGTGAGCACGTTAGGGGATAAGTTCGGCGGTGACGGTGCCGGTACCAGCATGAACGGCTTCCTGATCAATGGCGACCGCGTCACCACCGGCGCCGACGTCGTCTTCGATCTGTATCCGTTCATCCTCAAGGGCGAGTTCCACTATGCCTCTCAGGAGCGCGACGGCGTGGGTGCGGGCGGCTCGAACCTCGAGGACCTTCGCATGATGGGCGGCTATGGCACGATCGGCTTTTGGCTCTACGGCAACAAGCTGAAGGGCGTGCTGCTCAACGGCCGCTACGAGCACCTGCGGGTCGAGGACACCAAGGGCAATTTCACCCCGGCCGCTGGTACGACCGAGGATACGCTGCGGGTGCGGGCCGGGACACTGGGCCTGACCTGGTATGCCAACCCCAACGTCTTCGTTCGGGCGAACTACCTGCTCACCGATGTCACGCCGGGACGGAACTTCTTCGGTGTCAGCAACAACACGCAGGGCGAACTCACCCATCAGGGTATCGCCGAGTTGATGGTTCGGTTCTAATGTTCGCGTAAGACCTATTTTCCGCCGAAGGCTCCCCTTATTTGGGGAGCCTTCGGCGTTTTTATTAAAAGGAGGATACGCCATGAAGTTCGTCACACTGGCCAAGGTGAGACCCGGGGCATGGTCCAAGCTGGCAAATGATCTTCCCGCCGCCTGCTACGAAGGGATGAAATCGGCGTATGTCACCTATGGCCAATACGATGTCGTATTTGAGTGGGAGGCCAAGGATCTGAAGACGGCCAATCAGGTCATGAAGCATATGGCCGGATCGAACCTGCTTGAATCCGAAACCCTGGTCGTCGCGTCTACCCTGAAGGAGTTCGGTCAGATATAGCCGTTCATCCCCCGCGCCACGTCACCCGATCAGCGCGATGTAGAGTCCAGAGTCCGTAGGCCACCTGCAGACTCCGATTCGCCCACCACGCCGTATACTCCGCTCGTCCCTTTCCGGTTCGGACCGCAGCACCCCCGCTGCGGTTTCCTCCTTCCGACCGTTCTTCGCCTCGAGTTTTCCAATGTTACGAGAACCGGACGGCGAGATTGCCGCGTACCCCTCAGAACCCACAATGACAGAATGAAAGATGATAGATGAATTGGGTGCGTGATCAATTGCTGGTTTTAGCGCAGAACTTGGACTTGACAAGCTTCGGGACTTGCTTTACTCTGGCAATATATATGCTAACGTCGGTAACAGGTGGCGCAGGGATTGAACGCATCAGAGTACGCCGACCGCAAGTTCGATCGGCACAGTGAGGAGCAGATGAAACATAGTAAGCTCAGGAGATGTTATCCCTCTTTCATAACGTCCCGGATAGTTGACGCCTGGCTTCTGGAGGTCGGGATGCACCAAGGAGGTCATTGCGGTGAATAAGCGTTACGCCAAGATTGCGGGAGCGGTCGCGGCGATCCTCGTGGTCCTAGCGATAGCTTTCCTGCCGTTCTATTGGAGCCCGAAAAGGGCCTCGACCCAGGTCATTTTCAGCGACTTCGTGGATATGGTGGAATCAGGACAGCTCGCAGGAACGGTGATTTTCAACGAAAACACCCACACCATTTACGGTCACGTCTCGTCCGGACAGCACCTCAGGACGGTCTACAGCAAGGAGTCGACGGGAGCCCTCCAGGAGCTTTTGAAGAAAAAGGGGGTTCGCTTTGCCATCGAACCCGCCTCGGGCGGTTCGATCTGGATGGGGCTGCTGTTCAACTTCCTGCCGTTCCTTTTGATCATCGGCCTGTTTGTGATGATGAGCCGTCGGTCCCAAATGGGCGGAGGCGGCGGTCCGATGGCCTTCGGCAAGTCGAAGGCGAAGCTGCACGACGCGTCTAAACCCAAGGTGACGTTCGCGGATGTCGCCGGAGAGGAAGAGCCTAAGGAGGAACTGCAAGAGGTTATCGAGTTTTTGAAGCACCCGCAGAAGTTTCAGGCGCTGCACGCCAAGATCCCCAAAGGGCTGCTGCTGGTCGGACCGCCGGGGTGCGGTAAGACGCTCCTCGCCAAGGCCGTAGCCGGAGAGGCGGGGGTTCCATTCTTCTCACTGTCCGGCTCTGAGTTCGTCGAGGTCTTCGTCGGGGTGGGCGCCAGCCGCGTTCGCGACCTGTTTGAACAGGCCAAGAAGAACGCCCCCTGCCTGGTCTTTATCGACGAAATCGACGCGGTCGGCCGTCATCGTGGCGCCGGCCTTGGCGGCGGAAACGATGAGCGCGAGCAGACGTTAAACCAACTGCTGGTCGCCATGGACGGTTTTGAGTCGAATATCGGCATCATCATCATTGCCGCCACCAACCGGCCTGACATTCTGGATCCGGCCCTTCTGCGCCCGGGTCGATTCGACCGTCGCATTATTGTGGACAACCCGGACAGTAAGGGTCGCAAGGCGATCTTGCAGGTCCATCTGCGCGAAATCCCGCTGGCGCCGGACGTCAACGTGGACACCCTTGCCAAACAGACCCCCGGCTTTTCGGGAGCGGATCTGGCCGCCGTGGTCAATGAGGGCGCGCTCCTGGCCGCCCGACGCGGGAAGGACCGTGTCTCGATGGTTGATTTTGACGAGGCCACCGAACGCGTCATAGCCGGGCCGCTGCGCCGCAGTCGCGCCCTGACGCCGAAGGAACGCGAGATGGTGGCCTATCATGAGGCGGGCCACGCCATCCTGCGTAAGCTGCTGCCGAAGGCCGATCCGCCCCATAAGGTCACCATCGTATCGCGCGGGATGGCGCTCGGCTATGTCATGGGCGCGCCGCCGGAGGATCGCTACACCCGCACTCGCGGAGAGCTGTTGGCAGAGGTGAGTGTGGCGATGGGTGGGCGGGTCGCTGAGGACGTCGTCTTCGCGGAGGTCACCACCGGCGCATCGAATGACTTTGAACAGGCCACCAATATGGTCCGACGGATGGTCACCAATTTTGGCATGTCCGACAAGCTCGGCCCCGTCACGCTCGGGCGGCAGGGAGGTCCGGTGTTTCTGGGACGGGATATGATCGACAGTCGGAACTACAGCGAAGAAATCGCGTACCAGATCGACCAGGAGGTACGCCGTATCATCGATGAGTGCTACCAGGTCGCCCGCCAGACGATCGAAACCAATCGGGAGAAATTGCAGCGGCTGGCGAAGGCCCTGATCGAACGCGAGACCCTCTTCGCAGAGGAGTTGGACGACGTCATGGAGGGCAAGGTGGTAGCATTGGATCCGTCACGAGCAGCCGCTGCAGAGGCGGCCACCGCTGGAACAGCCGCCAAGGTCAGCGCCACCGAAGCGGCCGTCGCACCCAGCGCGTCGTCGACGCCGGCGCCGCCACCTTCGGCTTAGCCTAACGCGAATCCTGACACCCTGTCGTCGAACGAATAAAAAAACCCTCTCGCGCCAATAGTCGTGAGAGGGTTACTTTTTTCGGCAGTTTGTTGGCGGGCTTCAGGCCGCCTTCTTCTTCTGCCTGACGTACAGCACGGCCCCGATCGCCACGCCGGCAATGGCCGTAACCAGAATGCTTGGATTGCTGAACATCGAGGAACCGCGACCGCCGGACCGCGGCGTCTTCAACCCGACCGTAAAGGGGAAACTGAAGGTCGAATCGTGGGCGTGGTACACCTCCTCCTCGGCTGAACTGGCATGCTTGACACCGACCATGACTGTACTGTCGTGCTGATGGTCAGCGGCGTCGGCGCCATGGCCGATTGGCGATTGCCCCGGATGCTGCTCCTCAACCTCGACGACCGCCTTATATTTGCCTGCATGCGTAAAGTCGGTTTCGGCCTTGACGACCCCGGACGGATACACCTGTTGGGGGATATAGAGGACAGTTTCCGCATTGCCACGCTCCGAGGCCTCAACGACGCGGACAGCTACGGGAATCTTGCGAAGCGCATCGCTGATCAGATCAAAGGTCAGCGTCGCCTTGCCGGTTTTTGGTATGTCCCGGCAATAGGATCGAAACTCCTCCTTCATCGCATCCACGTATCGCCTGAGATCTGCCTCCTTGAGATCTTTGAGGACCGCAAGCTGGGCAACATTTCCGGCAGCGGCATGTTGATAGGCGCTGAAGTGGATGAAATACTGTCCCCGCTCCATGGAGCAGATATCATTCTCGGTAATGCCACCCATGCCGCCCCCACCATGGGCCCACACCTGCGACGTCCCGGACGCCGCCAACAGAACGACTGACGCAATCGCAACCACATACTTCATCATTCTACCTGCCTACTTCTGGGATCCTCTACGGGTCGAACCACTCGATCTCTCGGCATCTGGTATGGAGGATCAACGCGGGCCTGAGGGCCTCGCCCCGGAAATCTCGTATTCGAATCTCCCGGGGCGAGGCCCTCACAGCCAATAACCTCAGTTACGCCTGATTCACCAACGTAAGAACGACAAACAACAACATAAGCAACAGCGCGATATTCATCCCTTGAGCGGCAAATTCCATAATCGCATCTCTCCTTCCTATTTGTACTGGGTCGTGGGTCGCCACTGACCACCGCCAGTCAGCGCGGTGGCGCCACCCTCAAAGGACGGGATCACAGGGCCACCAACCTCGACAATTTGCCGGTTCTTGTCGGCGTCGAAGAACTCCAGCAGTCCACCATACCGGCTGTCTGAGTCATAGATCAACTCGGCCAACCGCTGGTATTCCCACTCCGCATCGGTGGCATCAACCGAAACCGTCGCGGTCTGGCCAGGGGCGATGGGCCCTGCCGGCTCCACCTTGATCTTGAGCCGCGTGTCGGGGAACTGGGCCGGCTCGCGGAACTGCAGATTAGCCGTAATGAACCCGCCTAACTGCTGGGCCCTATTCGAACCGTTCGTGACCTCCAGGACCATGCCAAGAGAGCGCCCGGGCACCGTATAAACCGCAGTGACAGGTCGGACCCTCACAGTGGCATGGGCATACGGCGTAAACTCGGTCGTAGGCCTCAGTTCAGGCGCATCCATCCGACCGGTCTGCAACGGAATCGTAATCGGGTAGGCGCCGTTAGTGGTCACATAGCCGATGGCCACGATCAGGACGGTGGCAATCATCAGCACAAGTCCAACCGTGCGGTCGCCGGGGCTGACCAGTTCCTCCTCAGGCACAGTCCCAACCATAAAGATGCGCCGCGTAAACGGCCGTACCACCCAATAACCCAGCCAGAAGACCCCGATGATGGTCCACAACACCCACCAGCCGATGATCCGGCCCTGGCCATGGGTTTCCATATCGATCGTCTGGCCATCGATGGTGGTCACGTTGTTGGTAAAATTACTCCAGTCGCCGTCAACGGTGACAAATTCGCCGCCACCGACCAAGGGGCCGCCACCCTCGATATTCACCATCGGGTGAACGTGATAGGTGCCGGTGACCCGCCCCATAATTGCTAGCTTATAATCGTAGTCACCGCCAAGCTTCGTGCTGGTGGAGTTGATGACAGGCATGCCGTTCATCCATGCCTCTTTCTTCAGCATTGAGGGCCCCGGCACAGAGTAGTGCAAAAAGATCGACTCGGGGAGATAGACCGCCCGCGGCCATTCACTGAAGGTATGGAACTTGCCCGTGAGGTCCATCGTCTCGCCCGGCTGTACCCGGGCCTTCGACCACTTGGTGTCATAAAACGTTATCGTACGCATCCGGAGGAAGGGCTCCTGTGATCGTTCGCCATGGGCCCACGCCGTCCCCCCCGCGGACACAGCGATCACTCCAAGTAAGATCGCCGACAACGCCGCTCGTCCTATCCTCATTGTTATCCTCCTACCTCACTCAGGGTAAGGGTCAGGGTCAACTGATCCGCAAACAGCTAGGTCCGCGCGAGCCATGTCGGCTTGCTTATCCACTTCCCCATAAACATCCACCAGACGTAAACTAACCCGCTGATGAACCCGGCAAAGAACGACGAGACCGGTGTGACGTCACGTCCGAAGGTGCGCAGCGTCCCGCGCTCGACGATCCGAATGTACTCAGGCGTCGCGGAGCGCACATACTCCATCCCCATCAGATCGGCGATCGACATAAGCGGCCCGCTGGGATGCTTCACCGCCAGGTGGAACGGCGCCAGCCAGGTCCAGTTCGCAGGGTAGAACAGCAGCGACCACCCCATCCCGCCGAACAGCGCGGTAAACATGTAGCTCCCGGTCATCATCAGCATGACGTCCAGGAAGATCGCGCTGGGGATCATCAGGCCCGGGGTGGTGAAGTTGACCGGGAACCAGGCCCAGTAGTAGAAGTTGAAGACCCGATTCATCCATTGACCGAAGTGAAGCGTCATAATGCAGAAGGTCGCACCGATCGGCAGACGCATCTTCTCCCACATGAAATATTGCGACGCCGCGGGGAAGGTGATCAACAGGATCGGTGTCAACGTGACCCACCAGCGTCGATCCTTCCAGTCCAACCAGAAGTCCCAGTCGCCGACGGTCAGCATCTGGTGAATATGATAGCCGGCCACCGTACCGGTAAAGGCGGCTACGAGGATGATGATATCAAACTTTCGCTCCAGGCTTGCAGCTTGCTGTACTGATAAGAGCGCCATAGGCTCTTCCCCTCCGAGAAGGGAGGGGGGCGGATCCCCACCCCCTCCACTATTTGGCTACGAGGATTTCAAGTGTGTTTACCACTTATCAACCTGGACCGGCAACTTGCCGACATTGGGAGCCCACTGGGCCGCCTTGCCGTCGCTGGTGATCTTGATCAGCTCATGGATTCGCGGGCACATGGCCGCTGCGACTCCATACACCCCGAACAGACACCAACCGAGCGTCACGAAACCCCAGTGCAGCGGCGCCACAAACAGCTCCTCCATGATCCAGAAGGTGTGGCCCCACTCGTTCAACGCCACATTGACGAAGATCATCGCAGGGCCGCCGACCGTCAGCATGAACGGCAGGGAGTGCCCGGCCGCAAACAGCGGAATTCGGGTCCTGGCCCACATGTACGCATTGATCCCGATGATGATATAAATGGGGTAGCTCAGGTAGAACTCGATGATGTGACTCGGCGTGAAGTCGGTATCGCGGATCACGGTCTGGTGCCAGGTCCCGTCCTGCTCGGTGAAGAAGCTGGCGCCCCAATAGACGGCCCACGCGAACGTGACAATCCACTGTCCGAGACCCCAGAACCGCCTCAACTCCTCTTCCGGTGTAATCTTGTCCAAGTTCCGGTCGCGGGTCTTCCAGATGTAGCCCAAGGTGAAGGTCAGCACCGCGCCTTCGATGATCAGCTCACCGATGAGCATGTTCCACCAGTAGATCCGGAAGTCTTCAGAGAAGAAGTCGAGACCCTTCGACCATGAGAAGTACTGCTGGTAAATCCGAATGCAGATGTAGAACAGGCTGATCGCGATCATGCACTTCCAGAAGATGCCCCAGCCAAACATCTGTTCGGCCGTCTCAGCACGCTTAGCTGGTACGGCTTCCGTCCTGTATTGTGCCATTCGATTCTTCCTCCTTACACTCTGATCATTTTAAATGCGTAGATGTACTACTCTGGGATGACAAATCCTCTGTCCCTCTTTTGACGCCGGCTCTCACCTCCTTTGCCACCACTGTGGGAACGGGTTTGAGTTGAAGGTTGTTGTGGCTCCGGGAAAATCGCTTTTTGGAAACCCTGTTCTAGCGACACTAGCATATGTCGCGTTCGAAACACCTGTCAAGTCCTTTTTACCTTCCGAACTCGGTTCCATCCTCGACCTGTTCACCCCTGAATCGCTCAACTAACTATGGTTGCAAAAGGCAAGGATGATGCCAAACGAAGTTCAAATCTGCCGTCATTCTGCTCCAATGCGTGAAATCAAGGGGTTCGACCAACGGCTTAGAAGGGGCATGGGAAAATCGTTGAATAATTTCTGATGAATTTTTAATTAATGTGAACTAGTACGACCGGATATGCACCATCTGTCCCACGACACCTGTCT